>PWXJ01000222.1 GCA_003561965.1 PVC group bacterium | reverse complement strand
GGCAGGGATCCCCGGCAGCCGAGCCGATCATACTCTTCGGCCAGAATATCCCTCTGGAAGAGGATGTGGGAGCTGCCCCTCTCGAGGACGGTCTTCATCCCCCGGCGTTTCGCCTCCCGCAGGGTACGGAGGCTGAAAGAAGACCAGCCGACCAGGAGGTCTCCCCCCGCCAGCCGGCGGGAAGCCTGGCGGTCGAAGAGATCGCTGGCCAGATACCCCGGGTCGGCCAGACCGCTGACCGGCCGGGGCAGCCGCCGCCAGCCGCGGTAAATCGCCTGGCAGAGCGGGAGGGAGACCACCTTCCCCGGGGGGATATTGAAACTTCCCAGGCGGCAACGGGGATAGCCGGTTATTATCTTCTCCAGGCATCCTCTCTTCTCCAGCTGCCGGGCCAGTTCAAAGGAATGGAAGAGGCCTCCCGATGTCACGGTGACTTTCATTGCCGATCCAGCGAACGCAGGGCGTTGTATATTTCTTCCGTCCCTTTCCGGTAGTTCCATTTCAATACCCGCTCCCGGGCCCGCTCTCCCATCTCCTTTCGAAGGCCGGGATCGCGGAGGAGTTTCCGCAGCCGGTCGGCCAGCTCCCCGGCCTCGGCGACCGGGAAGACGAACCCGTTCTCCCCGTCGACCGCCAGGTCCCCGGCTGTGCCGACCCCGTCGCTGACGACGGCCGGGAGGGAAAAATTCATCGCCTCGTTGAGGGCCCGGGGGGATGGATCATACTCGGAAGGGAGAACGAATACATCACCGGCGGCCAGGAATCGGGGCATCTCAGTCTGATTCCGGAACCCGGTGATGACGACGTTGGGGAGCCGGTGCCGGGCGATCAGGCTCTCCAGGTCCCTCCGCTGCGCTCCTTCCCCGACGAAGACCAAGGAAGCTTCCGGGGGGTCGCCCAGGCGGCGGAAGGCCTCGAGGAGATCGAGTGCCCGCTTGCGGGGATCGAGCCTCCCCACGAAGAGAATGACCGGGAGGCCGGGGGGGAGGCCCAGCCGCGCTTTTATCTCCTCTTTCCGCCCGGAGAGTTCGCGGGCCCGGCCCTGGAAGAAGTCGTTGTCCACCGCCGCCGGATTCCAGTAAACCCTCTCCGGGTCAGCCCCGTGGGAGATGTAGTAGCGGGCGTTGCTTTCGCACTCGCTCATTATCGCCGCCGACCGGGCAAAGATCGGACGGAGAAGCGCCCTCTTCAGGACCCGGACCGGGAGGGGGCGGCGGGGCCGGGGGGCGACGTTCCCCCCGAGAAAGACCGGGGTCCGGGAGGCCGCGGCCGCCAGGAAGGCCAGCCAGGCGGTCAGGTAGTTGTAGCCCCAGACGAAGACGGCGTCGTAGCGCCCCGAGACCAGGGCGGGGACGATTCCGGGGTTGAGAAACCTCCCCCCAGCCGGGAACGGCCGGGGATAAAAACCGCCGAGAAACCGGTAGGGATAACCCTCGAGCAGGGGAAGGTCCCACTCTATCTCCGCCTGGAAGGTCGGGTCGTAATACGGCCGGTCTATGGTCCCTTTCCAGCAGTAATACACCATCAGCTCAATCCCGGGGTGGCGGGCCAGTTCCCGGTAGAGCCGGTAGTAATACTGGACGGGATGGGTGACCAGGATTGCCAGCCGGTACCTTGTCTTCATCTGCGCGACACCGTAATCAGGTTTGCCGGCGGTCCGGCGGCATTGATGGTTATTCACGAGAACCTTCCGGACGCGGTAACCGCCCGGGCCGGAGCCAATGATCGTCGGCCCGGTACGCGGCCAGCCAACGGTTGATCTCACCGTGTCTCTGCTCGGGAACGACAATCCTCCACCAGGCGTTGGGGATAATCCGGGTGATGTATCCGGATTCGGAAAGCAGTTCGATGCAGACCTTCTCCAGATCGAGGGAATGAGTCTCGATCAGCCAGCGGACCCCGGAAGATTTGAGAAGCTCCCTCCCTCCCCGAAGGGCCTCGACTTCGCCGCCGTCGATATCCATCTTGATCAAACAGGGGAATTCCATCCGGTCGCGGAGAGAATCCAGGGTGACCCGGCCGCCTTCGGCAGTTTCCCCGACGAACTGTTGAAAGATCACGACCTCCCGGTCCGCGTCGCCGGGGTTGAGCGCCAGGTTTTCCCTGATCCGGCGGCACAGGCCGGCGGAAGGTTCAAACGCGTACACCTTCCGGGCGCCGGTTTTGACCGCGAAGTACAGGGTATGTTCGCCGCGGGCGGCGCCGATATCGACGGCCGTATTGACACCCCGCGATAACCTTCTCAGCCAGGGATGGGTCTCGGCTTCCCAAAGTCCGAGGTAATATTGAAACTGATGGCTGAAATCGATCTCCATCCTGATCCCCCGGTACAATCCGAGGGGAACGGTCCTGGCCTTTCGCCCTTTCGAGAGCCGGAGCACCCGGTTCTTGAGGAAACGGTTGAAAGCGCTGCCCCGGGTCATCTTCGATTCTCCGCTGTCCGGCGCCGATTCACTTCCGGGCCGCCGTTACCAGGTTGGCGGTGAAGATCCCCCTGCCCTGCCCGCTTTCAACCATCAGGGCGAACCGCCAGAGCCCCTCGATCCCCTTCCAGAGCACCGACCGGATCGCCGATTTCAGGCTGTAGGAAGGGACCGGGGGGGCGGGGAAGGAGGCGGCCTCCCGGAAACCGGCCAGGAGCAGCGCCGCCTCCAGGCTGTAACTGGTGAAGCCCGTTTCGTGGGTCAGGTCACCCCAGCGGTAACGGAGCGAGAAGGGGCTCTCGAGATTGACGGTCTGGATCATCAGCACCCCCCCGGGGACCAGGGATTCCCGAACCAGGATCAACAGGTCGATGACTTCCTCCCGGGTGAAGTGCTCGATCAGGTCCCGGGCGACCACCGCCCCGTAAACCGGGGTCCGGGGTGAGAGATGTTCCCACACGTTCTCGAGGGTTATGCCCTCGATTCCCAGGGCCCGGGCGGCGGCCACCTGGCCCCCGTTGAGATCGATCCCCCGGACATCGAGGTAGCCGATCCGCCGGAGGTAATGGACAAAGCCCCCGCTTCCGCAGCCGATATCGATGACCGGAGCCGAGCGGTCCGAAGGCAGATGGGGGCGGAAGCGGCTATCCCAGACCGGGAACAGCTTCTCGATCGTCTCCCGGGTGATCTCCGGCCGGACCGGCCTCGGCCGGCTTTCATATATCTCGTATAGCCTCTTTCTGTACTCTTCCCTCTCCATCAAACGCCTCCGGGGGTTCTCATCCCGAATACTATACACGGACCGCGACGGCAATCAAGGTTAGAGCAACCGGGAATTCCCGGTCGGCCCGGCACCCATCCGGTCACCGGCCGGGGAAGATCCGGCCCGCCGCCAGGGCCAGCAGGACCGCCAGGAGCAGGGCGTTGGCGGGGATGGAGAAGTTGAAGTTGAGCGCGCTCTGGAGGAGAAGGCCCAGCGCTCCGGCGGAGCAGCCCGCCACCAGGCCCCGGCCCGAGACCGGCCAGCCCCCCGAACTTTTCGGCGGCCGGGTTCTTCCCGGTTTCCAAACCGCGACCGCCCCGAAGAAAAACAGGAGGAACCCTCCCAGGGAGACCAGCCCCCAGGTCCCCAGCTCCGCCGCCGTCTGGAGGTAGTCGTTCTCGGCGTGGGTGAAGGGCTTACGGCGGTCGAAGGATTTATAGTAGGGGTAGAAGAGCTCGAAACCGCCCAGCCCGATCCCCAGGACCGGGAAGTCCCGGTAGATCCGGACGGTATCCCGCCAGATATCCCCCCGGTATTCCACCTCCGTCCCCCGGCCCCCGATCGTCTCGAACCGTCCGAACAGTTCGGCGGTCCCGAAATACGACAGGGT
>PWXJ01000031.1 GCA_003561965.1 PVC group bacterium | reverse complement strand
TCCCGGACCCGCTTGTAATGGTTATGGACCGCCACCGCCAGGGTCTTCTTGGCCAGTTCCTGCCCGACCACGTAACCGTCGAGGTATTCCTTGATCTCTTTCGGCGGCGGGGTCCGGGCGGGGAGGGAGGGCTTTTTCGGCTTCTTCCGGGGCTTCTTCTCCTCCAGCATATCGGAACAGAGCCGGACGCAGTTCTCGCAGATCAGCCCTTCCCGGCCGGTGATCAGGCGCCCGACCCGGTCGGCGGGGAGACCGCAGAATGAACAGTGGGGCGGCGGCGGGGGTCTGTTCGGATCGTCCATCGGTTCACTTCTCCTTCTTCCTGGCGACCACGTCGTCGACCAGGCCGTACTTTTGCGCCTCCTCGGCGGTCATAAAGAAATCCCGGTCGGCGTCCTTCTCGATCTTCTCCAGCGGCTGGCCGGTATGGAAGGCCATCAGCTCGTTGAGCTTCTCCCGGAGGCGGAGAATCTCCCGGGCCTGGATGCTGATGTCGGCCGCCGCGCCCTGGGTGCCGCCCCAGGGCTGGTGGATCATTATCCGGGCGTGGGGAAGGGCGAACCTCTTCTTCTTCGCCCCGGCCGCCAAAAGCAGCGCCCCCATACTGCTGGCCTGGCCCACGCAGTAGGTGGTGACGTCGCAGCGGACGAACTGCATCGTGTCGTAGATCGCCAGGCCGGCGGTCACCGCCCCCCCCGGGGTGTTGATATAGATGTTGATGTCCTTGTCCGGGTCCTCCATCTGGAGGTAGAGGAGCTGGGCGATGGCCAGGTTGGCCACCCCGTCGTCGATCGGGGTCCCGAGGAAGATGATCCGGTCCTTGAGCAGCCGGGAGAAGATATCATATGCCCGCTCCATCCGACCGGTCTGTTCGACGACCATCGGGACAAGCTGTCCGGAAGGTGTAGTCATCATTTTTCTCCTTTTTCGTCTTTAATCCGGGCCTGCTCAATCACGAAGTCCAGGGCCCGCTGACGGATCAGCCGGTCCCGGAGCATCGGGATCCGGCCCTCCTCCTCCAGGGCCTGCCGGAGCCGGGCGGGTTCGACCCCCTCCCGACGGGCCAGACGGGCGATCTCGTCGCCCAGGGCCCGGGGGTCGAGCTCAAGCTTTTCCGCCCGGGCGATCTCCCGGAGGATAAAGATCAGCCGCAGTTCTTTCTCCGCCTCGGCCCGGGCGGCCTCGGCCAGCTTCTCCCCGGCAGCCCGGTCCTCTTCCGTCCCGGTGGAGGCGGTCATCCTTTTCAACTCCGCCAGCCGGTTATCGACCAGCTGCCGGAGGGCGGCCGGGGGCAGGGGAAAATCGCTGCCCTTGAGGAGAACCTCCATCGCCTGGCTTTCCAGGTCCCTCCGGGCTTCCAGCCGGCGGGATTCGGCGATATCCTCCCGGATCTGTTTTCTCAGCTCCTCGACCCCGGAGTATTCGCCCCAGCCCCGGGCCCACTCGTCGTCGGCCTCGGGCAGAACCCGTTTCTTGATCTCCCGCAGCCGGACCGGGAAGACCGCGTCCTGGCCGGACGGACTCTCACCATTGGCGCCGGGGAGGGTAACCTCCCTGACCTGGTCCGGTTCCAGTCCGATCAGCTGGCCGCCGACGCCCCGGTCCCCGCCGGCGGCGATCTCGATCAGGGCGCCTTCCACCCATTGGTCATCCTCCCGGCCGGGCGGAAGATAATCGACCAGCGCCCAGTCGCCGTCGGCGGCCGGGCGGGGAGGTTCGGTTAGATATTCCGCCTTCCGTTCCCGGAGGTCTTCAATCACCCGGTCGAGATCGCTCTCCTCGACCGGGAGGACCTTGCGTTTCAGCTTGAGCTCCCGGTACTGGGGCAGCTTGACCGGGGGACTGATCTCCACCGCCGCCTTGAAGGTCAGCGGTCCCCCCTCCGGCCAGTCGACGTCGCTGATCTCGGGGTCTCCCAGCACCCGGAACTCCTGATCCCCGACCGCTTCAATATAGGCCCGGCCCAGCCGGTTCTCGATCGCCCGGGCCCGGGCGTCGCCGGAAAAATATTTCTCCAGCACCCGGCGGGGGGCCTTCCCGGGACGGAACCCGGGGATCCGGCGGGTCCGCCCAAGCTGTCCGTAAACCGAAAATAGTTCTTCCTCCATCGCCTCCGGGGGAACCTCGATCTGGAGTTCCCTCCGGCAGGGATGGGTTTCCTTGACGCTGACCATAACTGTAATCCTTATTCCCTTATGGGCAAAAGGGTTGACACCAGGCCGGTCCCGGGCGAACCGGCCCCGATTATCCCGGAGCCGGCTCCCCGAAAGCCTGATGTCAACCCGGACCGCGATTAGAGCGGGAGACGGGATTTGAACCCGCGACAGCCACGTTGGCAACGTGGGGCTCTACCACTGAGCTACTCCCGCCGACTCAATTCAATGCTCCGGGACCGGCGCCGAACTTGCCGGATGATCAACGAGGAATCTACGTCACCGCCCCGGATTAATCAATACCAAATATCTTCCGGTAGTATGACCCGAAACATCACTCAATTATATCGCCGGGGGAATAAATGGGCGAAGGGAGATTTGAACTCCCATCCCTCGAGGGGACTGGATCCTAAATCCAGCGCGTATGCCAGTTCCGCCATTCGCCCGGAATTCTCATTATCCCGGTGGGGCCGGAAGAGCTTTACCGGTGATTTCGGAGGAAAGGGCCGGCCCCGCCGGGGCCGGCCCTTGACCACTGCGGGACCAGGATTCGAACCTGGGCTAAGTGATCCAGAGTCACCCGTCCTACCACTAGACGATCCCGCAAAAAGAAAATATTAACCGCGGATTACGCGGATTGAACGGATTGTCATCTTAATGAATATTCCGACTGATCCGCGGTGAAATAACCTACCATAATCCTCGGCGGGCTTCAAGGATTTGAAAGCCGGCGGGTTATTCCTCCCGGTTTTCTCCCGGGGGCACCTCGCTCTCGGCGAGCCGGGCGATATAGGGCAGATGCCGGTAGCGATCGCGGTAATCCAGCCCGTAACCGTAGATGAAGACGTCGGGGATCTCGAAACCGACGTAATCGGCCCGGACGTCGATCACCCGCCGGGCCTGTTTCTGCAGGAGGACGCAGATCTTGACCGATCGGGGGTTGAACTTCCCCAGGTGCTCCTTGACCCAGCCCAGGGTCCGCCCGGAATCCAGGATGTCGTCGACCACCAGGACGTCCTTGTCCCGGATATCGATGGAGATTTCCTTCTCCAGGTTGATCACCCCCAGCGAGGTCCGGGAGTGGCCGTAGCTGCTGACCCCGATGAAATCGAAAGCCAAAGGCCGGGAAAAACCCCGGACCAGGTCGGCCAGGAAGAGCACGCTGCCCTTGAGCACAGCGATCACCACCAGTTCCTTATCCCGGTAATCGCGCTCGATCGATCCCACCATCTGGCGGATCCGCTCCCCGATCTCCCGGGAGGAGAAGAGGACGCCGGACTGGCGATCGGACTTCAAATCCCTGGCCCCCGGAGACACTTCCGGCTATTCCAGTTCCTCGAACTGGTCCTTGCCCACCCCGCAGACCGGGCAGACCCAGTCGTCGGGAAGATCCTCGAAGGGGGTTCCGGCGGCGATCCCGGCTTCGGAATCACCCTCGGCGGGGTCGTAGATATAACCGCAGACCGAACATTCCCATTTTTTCACGGCATTCCTCCTTGATTGAATTGACAACCCGCAAATTCAAGCTGACAGACAATATCTCCCAACTTCCCATCCCGGTCAAGTCAATTAGCCCAACTTCACTTCTTCTCCAGCTGCCGGAGCAGTTCCTTCTGGCGTTGAGACAGTTTCCGGGGGATGTCGACCTCGACCGTGACCAGGAGGTCGCCTCTCCGGCCGGTCCCGGGACGGGGAGCGCCCTGCCGGCGGAGACGGAGCACCGCCCCCGGCTGGGTGCCCGGGGGGACCTTGAGGGAGGCCTCCCCGTCCGGGGTCGGGACGGTAACCCGCCCGCCGAGGACCGCGGTGACCATATCGACCCTGACCCGGGTCTGGAGATCGGCGCCTTTCCGGGTGAAACGGGGGTCGGCGCGGACCGCGACCTCCAGGATCATATCCCCCGGCGGCCCGCCCCCCGGCCCGGGCTCGCCCTGGCCCGGAAGCCGGATCTTCGTCCCCGGGGCGACCCCGGGCGGGATCTTCACCGAGACTTTTTTCCTGGCCGGGGCCGAACCCCGGCCCCGGCAGCCGGGGCAGGTCTCGGTAATGACCATCCCCTTGCCGTAGCACCGGGGGCAGGGCCGGCTGATCCCGAACCCGCCCTGGGTCATCGTCACCGTCCCGCTCCCCCCGCACTGGGTGCAGGGCTGGGGGGAAGACCCCGGGGCCGCCCCGGAACCGGAACATTCCGGACAGCTCTCCGAGCGCTGTACGGTCAGCCGGACCTTGCCGCCCTTCATCGCCTGGTCGAAGCTGATGGTGACCGCGGAGGAGATGTCCCGCCCCTGGCGGGGGGCGGCCCGGGCCTGGCGGAAGTGGGACCCCTGGTCCATAAACCGGCTGAAGATATCTCCCAGACCGCCCAACCCCCCCAGGTCTTCGTAGTGGACCTGCCGGCCCCGCCCTCCGCCGCCGCGCCCGAAGAGATCGTTGAGGTCGATCCCGGCGCCGCCGAAGTCGAACCCCCCGGGGCGGAACCCCTGGCTGAAGGCGGACTTCATCTGGTCGTACTGCTTCCGTTTCTTCTCGTCGCCGAGGACGTCGTAGGCCTGGGAGATCTCCTTGAACTGCTCCTCGGCCCGGGAATCGCCGGGATGGGTGTCGGGGTGGCAGCCCTTGGCCAGCTTCCGGTAGGCCTTCTTGATCTCGTCGGCGGAGGCGTTCCGGGAAACCCCGAGGATCTTGTAGTAATCCTTCTCCATTTCAATCAGCTCGCTCCGCTCCGCCGATCAATGCTACCGCCGATGACTTCCGGACCGGGCTAGGAGCCGGTTTCCCCGGCGGGTTTCTCCTCCCGGAGCCGGCGGTACATATCCCGGGTCTGGGCGGCGATCGAGTCCCAGCTGAACCGCTCTTCCACCCGGCGGCGGCCCCGCTTCCCCATCTCCGCGGCCAGCTCGGGGTTCTCCAGCAGCCGGTTGACGGCGGCGGCGATCTGGCCGGAATCGGCGGGATCGACCAGGATCCCGGTCTCTTCCGGGACCACCACCTCGGGGATACCCCCGACCGCGGTGGCCACCACCGGGGTCTCGCAGGCCATCGCCTCCAGGTTGATGATCCCGAAGGGCTCGTAGACCGAGGGACAGATGAAGACCCGGGCCGAGGTGTAGAGCTCGACGTTCTTCACGTCGCCCAGATTCTCGTGGATCCAGACGATGTTCTTCTTGCCCTTGACCTTCTCCATCATCCGGTTCTCGTAATCCTTGGTGTCGGCCCCCATCGCCTCCAGGACCACCTGGACCGGGATATCGTCGGCGGCGTCGATCAGGTATTCCATCCCCTTCTGGGCGGTCGGCCGGCCGACGAAGAGGACGTAATCCTCGGCGATCCCGTAACGCCGGCGGAGTTCGTCGCTCAGCGGCCGGGGGTTCCAGGTCTCGAGGTCGATCCCGTTGTGGATAACGGTGATCCGGCCGGGGTCGACGGAGAAATTCTCCAGGATATCTTTCTTCATCATCTTGGAGACCGCCCCCACCCGGTCGGCGTTCTCCAGGCCGATCTTCTCGATCCAGGTGCTGACGTTGTAGCCTTCGGCCAGCTGGTCGAACTTCCAGGGCCGCAGCGGCTCCAGGCTGTGGCTGGTCGCCACGTAGGGGACGTTGTAGAGCATCCGGGCCAGGAACCCGGCCAGGTGGGCGTACCAGGTGTGGGTGTGGACGACGTCGGCGTCGATCCGGTCCATCAGGACCAGCAGGTCGGTGAGGACGGTGTTGAAGAGGGAGTCGAACTTCGGCTGGTCGGAACAGTGCAGCTTCGGTTCCGGCCGGTAACCGGTCACGGAGAGGGAACCGTCCCGGATCTCCTGTTCGCCGAAACAGCGGACATCGACTTCCATCATCTTGGCCAGGCAGCGGGAGAGTTCCCGGATATGGACCCCGGCTCCGCCGTAGACATTGGGCGGGTATTCCCGGGTGATAAAGGTGACCTTCATATTCATTACCTCCAGTTGGGTATTAACAATCGCTATCGGTGTTTTTCCAGGCTTTCGATACCGATACCGATTAATTTCAAGGCAAATACGTATTGTTCCGCCGGCTCAGATCCTCCAGATCGCCGCCGGGTTTTTCTTTGGGTCGAGGGTAACATACTGTTCCCGGCCCCGCCAGGTCGTCGGCTTCCCGCCGATCAGCTCCCGGACCGGGTACTTCTGGTCGGAGGAGAAACCGAACAGCTCCACCGGGACGGTGATCCGTCCGGTATGGGCGGAGAAGGGGTCGAGGTTGACCGCGGTCAGGATCCGGTTCTTTCCGTCCGGGGAGACCTTTCCGTAAAACAGGATCGCGTCGTCGGTGGAACTGAAGAAGCGGAGGTTGTCGTAATACTGCAGGGCCGGGTTCCGTTCCCGGATCCGGTTCAGCTTCGCGATATAACTCTTGATATTGCCGGGCCGGTTCCAGTCCCGGACCCTGATCTGGTACTTCTCCGAGTCGAGGTAGGACTCCTTGCCCGGGACCAGGGGCTCGTTCTCCAGCAGTTCGTAGCCGCTGTACATCCCGTAAAGCGGGCAGATGGTGGCGGCCAGGGCGACCCGGAGCATAAAGGCCGGCTTTCCCCCCTGCTGGAGGATCTCGGAGAGGATATCGGGGGTGTTGACGAAACAGTTGACCCGGAGAAACTCCTTGAGGTAGGTCCCGGTCAGCTTGAGGAAGTATTCGATCAGCTCGTTCTTCCCGGTCCGCCAGGTGAAGTAGCTGTAGGACTGGGAGAAACCCCGCCGGGCCAGTTCCTCCAGGTGGTCGTAATCGGTGAAGGCCTCGGCCAGGAAGACCGTCTCCGGGTAGACCCCCTTGACCTCCCGGATCAGCCATTCCCAGAACTCGTCGGGCTTGGTGTGGGGGTTGTCGACCCGGAAGGTCCCGACCCCGTTGGCGGCCCAGAAGAGAAAGATCTCCCTGACCGCCTCCCACATCGCCTCGCGGTCTTCGGGGTAGAAATTCAGGGGACAGACGTCCTGGTATTTCTTCGGCGGGTTTTCGGCGTAGCGGATCGTCCCGTCCGGGTTGTAGAAAAACCACCCGGGGTGCTCCCTGACCCAGGGATGGTCGGGGGAACAGTTGCTGGTAAAATCGAGCGCCACCTCGAACCCGGCCCGCTTCGCCGACCGGACGAAACGGCGGAAGTCCTCCAGCGTCCCCAGATCCGGGTGGACGGCGGTATGCCCCCCGGTCTCGTCCCCCACCGACCAGGGGACCCCGGGCTCGCCGGGTGCGGCGGTCAGGCTGTTGTTCTTCCCCTTCCGGTTGGTCTTGCCGATCGGGTGGATCGGGGGAAGATAGATGACGTTGAAACCCATCCGTCGGATGTCGGGCAGCCTCCGCTCGGTGTCGCGAAAGGTCCCGTGCTCTCCCTCCACCTTCCCCTGGGAACGGGGGAAGAGTTCGTACCAGGCGGCGAACCTCGCCCGGGGCGGCTCGACGTAAACCTCGAGTTCCCGGCCGTAGCGGACCGGTTCCCGTCCGGGGAGACGGACCTCGACCGTATAGCGGTAGATCCCCGGGTCAGGGAGGGTCGCCTCCCCCCGGAAAGTAATCCCGCCGCTCCGCCTCATCGGCACCGACGACCACCGCCTCTCTTCCGGGCTGATCATCCGGTAGAGCAGGCGGGGCCGGGCACCCTTAACTCCGGGAAGGTCAAAGGTGACCTCCAGGGGCCGGTCGGTTTCTCGTTTTATCGGGTACCTCCCCCCGGCGATCTCCGGGTAGAGGTTGCGGATGGTGATTTTGTCCTGCCCGGCCCCCGCCGGTTTTGCTTTTCCTGTCATAATCTTCGGACCTCCGGCCGCCCGGGGCGGAACCGATTTTCGGAAAAATATTCCGGCCCGGCCGCCAACGGCCGGAGCGCGATCGTGGTCACTATAATGAACAGGGATAAGTTGCTCAAGAATATATTTTTCCGCGGGCCCGGTACCGGGAAGAAGGAATATTTTCCCCCGGGCGGCGGGATGTTATATGATATGTTAGTCCCGATTAATCCCGGAGGACGGGGCGGCGGTCGTTCCCGGACTCTTCTCCCGCCGCGGACGCGACGGGGCGCGTCTTCCCGCCGGACCGGGCCAGCGAAATGAAGATCATTCAACGTTACATATTGTTCAGCGTCACCGGAACTTTCCTGATCACCCTCCTGGTGATGACCGGGATTCTCTGCCTGGGCAACCTTTTGCGGGTGGCCGACCTGATCCTGCGGGGGATGGACCCGGCCCTGGTGCTGCGGTTCTTCGGGTTTCTGGTGATCAGCCTGCTGGAATACGCGATCCCGATGGCGATCCTGACCGCCGCCATCCTGGTCTTCGGACGCCTCTCCGCCGACAACGAGATCACCGGGATGCGGGCCTGCGGGATCGGCCTGGGTCGGATCATCGGACCGGTGATCTTCCTCGGCCTGGTCCTGACCCTGGTCTGCCTTTATCTCCAGAACACCGCCATCCCCAATTACGGATTCGCCACCCGGCAGCTCCGGGCCCGGATCGGACTCCAGGACCCGGACGCCCTGCTCCAGCCGGGGGAGACCATTGTCCTGCCCGGCTACACGATCAACTTCGAGCGCAAGGAAGACGATGTCCTCCATCGGGTCCAGATCAACCAGTATGAACAGCGGGAACTGGTCAGCACCACCTTCGCCAAGATGGCGGAGATCGAACTCGACCGGGATGGGGAGAATCTGAACCTGAGGCTGATCGACGGCACGCTCGAGGAGATACCCGACCGGTCCCGACCCCAGATCAGGACCACCACCAGCTTCGGCAGATTCAACTACCCGATCAACCTCGAGCAGCTCTACGCCTCCGGGCAGATAACCGAGGACGACAAGCGGAAGAGAGATAGGACCAGCGGAGAGCTGCTCCTCCACCGGCGGAAATTACGGGAACAGTACATCCTGGCCCGCGCAGAACTGGAATCGAGCCGCCCAAAGATCGACCGGATCTTCAGGGATCGGCGGGAGCGGGAACGAACCGCGGCCCGGGAGATGACCGTCGCCGGACTCTTCCCGGCTCCAGTCGTCCCCTCGCTCCAGCCCGCCAACCCCTTCTTTCCCCGGGAGCTCTACCCGGCCCCGGCATATTCCTTCCCGGTCCCCCGGTCCGGCCACTTCACCTTCCGGGCGGCCCAGTTGCCCCCCACGACACCGGAACTGGCCGCGGCCCGCGACCAGCGGCGGAGGCTGACCGGGGAAATCGACGATCTCCGGAGGAGGATCTCGCTCTGCGACACCGAGTTCCAGAAACGGCTCTCCCTCTCGGCGGCCTGCCTCTCGATGATCCTGATCAGTATCCCGCTGGCCATCCAGACCCACCGCGGCGAAAAAACCATCGGGATGGCCCTGAGCCTGGCCCTGATCTTTTTCTTCTACGTCTTCATCGCCTACGCCGACGCCGTCGGCGACGAACCGGAAAAACTCCCCTTCCTGATCGTCTGGCTGCCCAACTTCCTCTTCAGCGCCGCCGGGGTCTTCTGGATGGTCAAATTCACGCGGATTTGAACCCTTCCCTCCCGGGGACGAAAACAATATCATTACCGAGCAGCCCGGTATCCCGGATGATTCCCAATGCGAATACTTGACCGATACGTCGCCACCCGCTTTCTCATCCCGTTTCTCTACTGCCTGATCGGCTTCTCGATGCTCTTCGTGATCGGGGACCTCTTCGAGAACCTCGACGATTTCCTCGAGAGCCCCGGCTGGTTGTTGGTCGCCCTCCGTTACTATACGCTCTTTGTCCCTTCCGTCCTCGGTTACATCACCGCGGTCGCGGTCCTGCTCGCCCTCCTCTCCTCGCTCAGCCTGCTGGGGAAACACAATGAAATCTCGGCGATGCGGTCGGCCGGGATCAGCGTCTACCGGATCTCGGCCCCGCTGCTGACGCTGGCCGTCCTGATCAGCCTGGGGGTATTTTACGTCAACGAGGAGATAGTCCCCGACGCCCTCCGGGAAAGCCGGGACCTGATCAACCTCCACCGGGGGGAGGACTACGAACCGGTACTGAGGAACGTCTCCTACCTCAACCGGACCACCAACCAGGCGTTTTACTTCGAATCCTTCCGGCCCCGGGAGAATACCGGCCAGGGGGTTACCATCCACGACCTGCGGGCGGACGGGAGCCCCTCCCGGAGGATCAGCGCCCGAGAAGCGGCCTGGCTGGACAACACCTGGTGGCTCTTCGACGGGGTGATCTACAGCTACCCCCTCAATGAGATCCCGATCCGGCAGGACCTCTCGAAAAAATCCTTTGATTTCGAGCTCCACCCCCTCGACCTCCGCGACAGCCGGGAGGAGCCGGCCGGGCGGGGTTTCTTCGAACTCCGCCGGATCCTCGACCGGAGAGCCGGTTACCCGGAGGTGATCCTCCGGCCCTTGCGGGTCCAGCTCCAGCAAAAGCTCGCCCTGCCGATCGCCTGCCTGATTATGGGCCTGCTCGGGATATCTTTCGGGCTGAAGGGCGGGCGGGGCGGGGTCCTGGCCGGGGTGGGGATCAGCCTGGTCTTGAGTTTTCTCTATTACGTCTTTTACGCCATCACCGGGGCCCTCGGCAACCAGGGATATCTCTCCCCCTGGCTGGCCGCCTGGGCGGCCAACCTCCTATTCGGGGGGATCGGGCTCGGCCTCTTTCTCCGTCTCAACTGAACCCGGCCGCCGGCCGGGTTTAGAGGTTGTTAAATTAACTGAGATAAAGTAATTTCTAGCCCGTCAGCGAATAGTTAACCAGCGGATCAAGAGGAGAACGCGCTGTTATGACCACCGAACAGGATTACCTGATCAAGGATATCGACCTGGCCGATTTCGGCCGCCGGGAGATCGAGATCGCCGAGAAAGAGATGCCGGGGCTGATGGCGACCCGGAAGAAATACGGCCCGGAAAGACCGCTGGCCGGAAAGAGAATCACCGGCAGCCTCCATATGACCATCCAGACCGCGGTGTTGATCGAGACTCTCCGGGAACTGGGGGCCGATGTCCGCTGGTGTTCCTGCAACATCTTCTCCACCCAGGACCACGCCGCCGCGGCGATGGCCGCCGCCGGGGTGGCGGTCTTCGCCTGGAAGGGCGAGACCCTGGCCGAGTACTGGGAGTGCGCCCGGAGGGCCCTGACCTGGCCGGACGGCTCCGGCCCCCACCTGGTGGTCGACGACGGGGGGGACGCCACCCTGATGATCCACCGGGGATACGCGGCCGAAGACGACCCCGCCGTCCTCGACCGGCCGGTCTCCGGGCAGGACGAGGCCGAACTGAACCGGGCGCTGAAAAGTATCCTCGGTCAGGACCCGGGAAAATGGCACCGGGTCGCCCGGGAACTGGAGGGGATCTCCGAGGAGACCACCACCGGCGTCCACCGCCTCTACCAGATGATGGAGGCCGGGAACCTGCTCGCCCCGGCGATCAACGTCAACGACTCGGTCACCAAGTCGAAATTCGACAACCTCTACGGCTGCCGGGAGTCGCTGGCCGACGGGATCAAGCGGGCCACCGACGTGATGGTGGCGGGCAAGGTCTGCCTGGTCTGCGGTTACGGCGACGTCGGCAAGGGTTCCGCCCAGTCGCTGAGGGGCCTGGGCGCGAGGGTGATCATCAGCGAGATCGACCCGATCTGCGCCCTCCAGGCCCTGATGGCCGGTCACCGGGTGGCGACCGTCGAGGACGTCCTGCCGATCGCCGACATCTATGTCACCGCCACCGGCAACCGGGACGTGATCACCGCCGAGCATATGTCGAAGATGAAGGACCAGGCCATCGTCTGCAACATCGGCCACTTCGACAACGAGATCGACGTCGCCGGCCTGGAGAACTGGCCGGGGATCGAGAAGCTCAACATCAAGCCCCAGGTCGATAAGTACGTCTTCCCCGACGGAGACTCGATCTTTCTCCTCGCCGAGGGGCGGCTGGTCAACCTCGGCTGCGCCACCGGGCATCCCAGCTTCGTGATGTCCAACTCCTTCACCAACCAGACCCTGGCCCAGATCGACCTCGCCCGGGGGACGAAACAACCCGGGGTTTACACCCTCTCCAAGGAACTCGACGAGGAGGTCGCCCGCCTCCACCTGCCCCACCTCGGGGCCCGGCTGACCCGGCTCACCCCCGAACAGGCGGCCTACCTGGGAATCCCGGTCGGGGGGCCCTACAAGCCCGAGCATTACCGGTATTAAACGAAAGCCCCCCGCCACTGACGTGGAGGGGGGCTTTCCTGCCCGGTATCGTGCCCGTTCACGAAAGGATCGAGTAAGAGTATGGGTATCGCCTCGAGGGATGGGGGGATTACAGCCCGGCGGCCTTGATCAGCTCGTCCACCCGGTCGGTCTTCTCCCAGGTGAAGCCCTCGTTCTCCCGCCCGAAGTGCCCGTAGGCGGCGGTGGGCCGGTAGATCGGGCGGAGCAGGTCGAGCGTCTCGATGATCTCGCGGGGTTTGAGGGCGAATACCTCCCGGACGATCTTCACCAGCTGCTCGTCGGTCAGTTTGCCGGTTCCGTGGGGGTTGACGTAGACCGAGACCGGCTCGGCGACCCCGATGGCGTAGGCGAGCTGGATCTCGCAGCGCTCGGCCAGGCCGGCGGCCACGATATTCTTGGCGATGTAGCGGGCCATATAGGAGGCCGACCGGTCGACCTTGGAGGGGTCCTTGCCGGAGAAGGCCCCGCCGCCGTGGGGGGCCTCGCCGCCGTAGGTATCGACGATGATCTTCCGGCCGGTCATCCCGGTATCGCACTGCGGGCCGCCGATCACGAACTTCCCGGTCCCGTTGACGATCCAGACCGTCTCCCCCTCCCGGTAGAAATCGCCGAGAACCGGTTTGATCACCTCGTCGCGGACGGCCTCCTTCGCCTCCCGGGACATCAATTCCCCGGTGGGGTCGAGGACGTCGGTGGTATGCTGGGTGGCGATCACCACCCGGGGGATGGAGACCACCTTCCCGTCGCGATACTCGGCGGTGACCTGGGACTTCCCGTCCGGGCCCAGCCAGGGGAGGACCTTTTCCTTCCGGACCTCGGCCAGCTTCCGGCAGAGGCGGTGGGCGGTCATAATCGGCAGCGGCATCAGCTGCTCGGTCTCCCGGCAGGCGTAGCCGACCATCAACCCCTGGTCGCCGGCGCCCTGTTCCTTGTGTTCGCCCTGTCCCTCGGTCACCCCCTGGGAAATGTCCGGGGACTGGCGGCCGACCGCGTTGAGGATGGCGCAGCTCTTGTAGTCGAAACCGTAACGGGCGTCGGTGTAGCCGATGTCTTTCACCACCTCCCGGACCAGGTCCGGGACATCGAGGTGGGTGGTGGTGGTGATCTCGCCGCCGACGATCGCCAGCCCGGCGGTGATGAAGGTTTCGCAGGCCACCCGGCCGGCCGGGTCTTCCTTCAATACCCGGTCGAGGACGGCGTCGGAGATCTGATCGCAGACCTTGTCGGGGTGCCCCTCGGTGACGGACTCGGAAGTAAAGATATAATGATTGGGCTTCACTGCTGCTCCTCCTTGGTGTTGGCGGCCCGGGACCCGCTCAGATCCCCGGTGGACAAAGGTTCGATGGTTAAACAAAGGGAGGGATAGTAGCCGAACCGGCGGGATCCGGCAAGAAAAAATCTCAGTCGAGCATCTCCTTCAGGCGGGAGTCGTGCTGGAGAAGTTCGGGAGCCGCCCGGGAGATCAGGTCCTTCACCTTGGTCCGGATGTCATCGGCCGACCGGTCGGCCATTACCCGCCGGGCCAGATCCCGGGCTTCCGGAATCCGGAGCGAAGAGATCAGCTTCTTCACCTCCGGGACCATCGCCGGGCTGACGCTGAACTCATCCAGGCCCATCCCGAGCAGGATCGGGACCGCCAGGATATCCCCGGCCATCTCCCCGCACATCCCGACCCAGATGTTGTGCCGGTGGGCGACGGTGATCACCCGGTCGATCAGGCGGATCACCGCCGGATTGAGGGGGTCGTAGAGGTAAGCGATCTTCTCGTTCACCCGGTCGACCGCCAGGGTGTACTGGATCAGGTCGTTGGTGCCGATACTGAAGAAATCGACCTCCCGGGCCAG
>PWXJ01000062.1 GCA_003561965.1 PVC group bacterium | reverse complement strand
GTAGAGGCCGGTCGGCCGGAAGCCGGTGACCAGGTAGATGAAGGCGGCGTTGGGTAGGTAGTCGTAGAGGGCGGCCTGATCCCCCGCCTCCTTTCGGTCCCACTCGTAGAGCTTGAAGTAGCGCCCGGAGGCGAAATCAATCCAGTCGGCGTACTCCCAGAGGGAGCGGCTGAGAAATGTCAGCGGCAAACTCGACTTTTCCGCCCCGGCAAGAGAAAGATCATCCCAAAATTCCGAGGTTCCCCCCGTAGCGGCAACCTGAACGCTGTTCCGCTTTCCCGGGGTCCAAAAATAACCGGGAGTCAAATCCGAGGGGCTCGTTGAATTTTCCCAGTTGTTTCTATCGCTTCCATTGCCGGCCGGATCTATCCGCTCCATCGATACCCTGCTTCCACCCGCAAACCAATCTCCAAAGGAATTAACTTCATCAACTGTAGTGGCATCATTGAGCAGAACCAATCTATCCCCTGAGGTGCTCATATTGCGTTGTGAATAGGGTAAATTTCCCCGATCATCAGGGCTGCTGCCGGAATAAAGAACGAAGTAACCATCGGCAGAGATACTCCTCCCGGATAGGCTGATCTCCCAATCGGCGGTTTCGTTTCTGACCTTCCAACCGTCCAGATTAACCAGAGAACCTCCGTAATTATGGAGCTCAATCCACTGGTCGCCAGTACCGTCAAACGGACCCGCCCAGTAAATCTCGTTGATGACCACCTTCGCCTCTTCAACCGGGGTTTCGGTCGGGGTCGGGGTGGCTATCGGGGTGGCGGTGGGGATCGGGGTGGGGGGCGGGGTCGGGGTGGTGAGGAGGACGCCGAAGAGTTCCCAGTAAGTCTTCCTGTAGGTATCATAGAGGAGGTCGTAGCTGAGAGACTTGCGGTTGGGGTCGTAGGGCTCGGCCGGTGGTTCCCACTCGAAGAGGGCCGGGGTCGGCCGGGGCCGGGGGAAACTCTTGCTCTCCTCCCGGACCGGAGGGGGAGGCGGTCCGGTCTTCGGTTCGTCCGCAGTTTCCTCTTCGTCCCCGCCGGCCGGGGCGGGGGAAGCCTCCCCGATATCGACCCGGAATATCTTAACGTTCCCGTGGCGGTAATCGGAACGGACCCAGAGGTACCTGCCGTCCCAGGTCATATCTTCGGGGTGCCGGCCCTCGGGGAGAACGAACCGTCGTCCGGTCTTGACCCCATACCGATCCAGTTCATAGATCGGCGCGTAAGACGCTTCGGTGATCAAACCGGCCCAGAGACGGTCGCCGACCGCGGCCACCCCGCCCTGGGGAAAGCCGACATCTATCCGATCAATACGCTGGAGAGAATCACGATAATCGGTGGCCCAGACGTTGATGTAGTTCTGGACACTGTTGGAGGAAAGCAGTTCCTGCCGCTCGGAGTCATAGAATAAGCCGGAGACATTACCCTGGGGACGGACGGAGAAATCGTAATTTCCGGGATCTGATTCCCGGAACCGGCTGATGCCGGTTACCCAGGGATCGGCGATATACCAGCAGAAATTGTCCGGGTCCCAGGAAATTCCGCTATCCTTGGTAGTCTGGAGGCCGGTCACCCGTCCCAAAATTGTCCCGCTTTCCGGGTCCCGCCGATAGAGGATGTTATCCTTACCTACATTTTCATAGAGATAGCCGTCTTTCCAGGCGATCCCGCCATAGCGGTCGTTGCCGGAGGCCACCGATATCAGCTCCCCGACCACCACCCCGGAATCCGGCCGGGATGGGGGAACCGGGGGATAGGGATAGCCCGAAGCCGGACTGGAGGAGACTTTGGGAGCGGAGGGCGCCTGCCACACATAAATTCTCCCGTCCCTCCCCGCGGCGAAGATCTGCTCCCCCTCGACGTAGAGAGACTGGAGCGGCTGCTCGATTTCTTCGAGAACCCGATAGAGCAGCAGGCTGCCCTTGTCCCAGACGTAAAGCCCGTGGTCGAGACTGGAAGCGTAGATGAACGGTCCCCGGGAAACGACCGAGGTCACCTGGTTGACCGGCTGGGTCAGAACCCGGGTCAGACCCAGGTTCCCGGAGTCCCAGAGATAGACATTCCCGTCGGCGGAGGCCCCGTAGATGTAATCCCGATCGGCCCAGACCGAGTTCAGGTCGTCGCGGGGGCCGGTCAGTCTCCCGACCAGGGCGAGGTCGGAACGGTCCCAGACCGAAACAGTATGATCGATCCCTCCGCTTCCGGCGTAGATCCGGTCGCCGTCCCCGTGAACCGCGTTCAGCCAGCCCCGGGGTCCGGCGAGCCGGGTCTGGAGGTTGAACTCGGGGCGGGACCAGACATAGAGCCCCCCGTCGTAATTGGCCCCGTAGAGATTATCGCTATCGGCAAAGACCGCTTCCATATAATACCGGCCGTCGCCGAGAACATAGCGGAGGCCGAAGCTCTCCCGGTCCCAGACGTAAACCCGGCTGTCGTCGTTGGCCCCGTAGATATAGTCCCCGTCGGCAAAGACCGCCAGCATCCCCCGGGAATCGGGAACTGTCAGGGAAGTTACCTTCCGATAGGACTGCCGATCCCAGATATGCACCCGGTTATCCTGCCCGGCGCCGTAGATGTAGTCACGGTCGGCAAAGACATCGAACATCCAGCCGCGCCCGCCTTCGAGGACGGCCAGGAGCGAGAAATCCGCCGGGGTGGATCCCGGGGTCGGGGCCGGGGTGGGAACATAGGGGATCCTTAGCCCCAAAGTCGGGGAAGGCGCCGGAGGAGGAGTGGAACGGTCGGCCGGGGTCCGGATCGGTTCCGGAAGCGGAGTGGACGGGGGAATGGGAGTGGGAAATACCCGCGGCGTCGCGGTGGCGCCGGGAGCGGGAGTGGGGGATCGATAATCCTCGGGGGTGGAAGTGGGCTGAGGGGTCGGGGGCGGCGCCAGGGAAGGCGTGGGCGTGGGGGTGGGGACCCGGGACCCCCGCCAGACGTAAATATTCCCATCGGCGGATCCGCCGTAGATGAACCGGGGCAGGCGGTCGCCGGTCCGGTGCCGATCGGCGAAGACGCTGTTCATCGGGGCCGAAGAAACCTGGGAGACGGTCTGGAGGGAGAAGTCGGCCAGGGACCAGACGTAGAGGGAACCTTCCGGGCCGGCCCCGGCGAGATACCCCCGGCCGTCGGAACTGAGACCGGCGACCGAACCGGCCGCGGCGGACTCCCCGGTCCGGAGGCTGAAGTCGGCCTTGGACCAGCCGGCCAACGCCGGGGAGGAACCCCCGCCGTAGAAGTGGTCGGCATCGACCGCGGTCGCCCAGACGACCTCGGACGAGGCGGAGAAGGAGTCGGCCGGGGAGAAAGTTCTCCGGTCCCAGAGCGAGACCGTCCCGTCAACCCCGGAACCGTAAATGTAATCGCGGTCGAGGCTGACCGAGAGGACCGGGCCCGCCCCCCGGTCGAGGACGGTCTGGAGGGAGAAGTCGGCGGCCGACCAGACGTAGATCCCGCCGTCGTGGTTGGCCCCCGCGATCTGGTCCCGGTCGGCCGCCACCGAATACATAAAGCCCCGGCCCTGGTCGAGGACAGCCAGCAGGGCGAGCCGCCCCGAGCGGAGGTCGAAGTCCCAGGCATAAACCGACCCGTCCTCGCTGGCTCCGTAGAGACGGCGCTGGAAGAGGCCGTGGCGGCCGGCCAGCCCGTAGATGTTGCCGTCGTTGTAGCCCCCGATCGCCCCCTGAAAGTAAAAACCCTCCGGACCCCGTTCCCAGAAATAGACCGAACCGTCCCCGGTCCCCCCGTAGAGGTAGCGGTCGTCGGCATAGACCGACCAGACCGGGGGACCGACCTCGATCCTCCCCACCAGCTCGAAAGCCCCCTCCCCCGGCCCGGGG
>PWXJ01000057.1 GCA_003561965.1 PVC group bacterium | reverse complement strand
CCCGCCGCCGCCCGGCGGATCGAACCGGTCCGCTCCACCGCGTCGAGCAGCCAGACCACCCCGATCCCCATAAACGGCTTCCCGTTCTCGTCGAGCAGGGAAATTTTGATTCTTAAATCCATAACCGATATATATAACTGTATATAACGGATGGCAAGAATATAATTGATTTTTGTTTTGACAATAAAGCGGGATCAGGTAGAATGCCAGGATACAGGGATGGGGCGGGCGTGCCGCCCCCGGATGGAATCATTTTCCGCGAGGAAAATTGAAAAAGGAGGTTGGAATGAAGGGATTAATTGTTGTTGGAGCGGTAGCGCTGATGGTGATCGCCCTCGGCGGTTGCGTCTCCCCGACCGGGGCGCCGATTTCGGGCGCAATTTACACCGGCGTCACCGGACCCGGTCAGATCGTCGATCTCTCGGCCGGTTCCAGCCGGGTCGGACAGTCGTCGGCTGAGGGAATTATCTTTTTCTCTACCGGCGATGCCAGCATCAACACCGCGGCCCGTAACGCCGGGATCACCAGGATCCATCACGTGGATGTCGAGTATATGAGCGTTCTCGGGGTTTACGGCAAGGTGACCACCACCGTTTACGGCGAATAATTCTGGTCAAAAAACACCCCCCTTCTCGCCAGAGGAGGGGGGTGTTTTTTTCGGGAGCGGGCCGAAGCCGGCGTCCGCCGATTATTCCGTCTCAACCTGCCTGAGGATAATTCTTTCCTCCCGGGCCTCCTTCCGGAAGTGGAGGTGGATATAAGTCAGGGTGGTCTCCTTCCGGCCGATCCGGAGGTTAAGTTCGGTGTGCCGCCGGGTCCAGATCGAGATTTTCGCCCCGGGGATCTCTTCCCGGGGCCGGCCGAGTTCCTTGACCAGCTCCCCCCGGAGATAATCCCCGAAACCTTCCCCCCGCCAGGTGACGGTCGCGGTGTGGAGTTTTCCGGTGATCGGGGTGAAGGCGAAGAGGATCCGGCACTCACCCCCGTAAAGGAAGGCCCGGTATTCGAGATGGGGCTCGGGCCGGGTGGTGTCTTTCTTCCGGAGCCGGTAGCCGTGGTCCTCCGCCCGGCGCGCGACTTCGTCCAGCGGTAGCCCCCAGGAGAAATCCTCCAGTTCGATCAGCCGCCCCGCCGCTTGACCGCCCGGCGCCAGGAGGATAAAGCTCAGGAGTACAATCAGCCTTCCGCCCGTATTTATCCGTCCGGTTTCCGGCGTTACTTTCCCCGGCCGGATTTTCACGGGGCATCGTCCTTTCGGGCTAAGAGGAGGTAGCCCCAGGGGTGTCTGTCTTGCCGGACGGGGATCCGTCCCTGGTCCTTGACACTCTGCAGATTCAACCCGGGGGAATGGCTCTCTCCACGGAAGACATAAGCGACTTCCCTGGCATTTTCCACCGCGCGGGTATAGGGCGGGTAGCGGTCCTGGGACTGATAGGGCGCGGCGACGATCTCTTCCCCGGTTAAAAAGGTGATCGGATAGGCGATCCAGTAGTCTGCCCAGACCCGGTTGAGGCCGCTTTCTTGCAGGGCTTCAAGTATCATCGGAAGCGCCGGTTCCGGGGCGGTCGGATGGGGATGGAGAATCTCCGGGGACAGCTTGAGGATATGTCCGATCAGTACCGCCGTCGCCAGGACCGTCCCGGCCGGTTTAGAGATTCTTGCCGTTCGGAAAATAAGGAGGACGAGAAAAAAGGGCAACCAGCTGATTGTCGGGATCAGGTAGCGGTAGGCGGTGATGTCCCGGGCCTGGTTGGTAAAGACCATCGCCAGCAAGCAGCCGCCGGCGGAGAGGCCGAAGAAAAACTCCAGCCGCCGGTTTCGCGTCAAATCTCTCCGTCGGTATCTGGAAAAGAGCGCGGCCGCCAGAGAGGAAGCCGTCAAAATTCCGGCCGCGGCCAAGGCCGAAATTGTCAGATTCGATGCCTGGCGGATCAGTGGACCGGCTCCGGGGCCGAACTTGGAGGAGCCCGGCCTGATCCCGATCACGGTGGGAAGGAGTTGGCTGAAGACCAGGGAAATGTTATTACCAACGGATTCCAGGTTTTCCACCGGAGCTATCGTCTGATAGTGGCCGTATTCATATCCCGGGGTAGCCCGGAAGGCGAGATTAATTCCCCCACTGATCAGTAGATACACCAGAAAGACTCCGGCCCCGGCGGCGATATGGGGATAACGGGAAGGGAAGCGGCTGAATATTCGCCTCCAGGTATTTTTCGGTGTCCCCCGCCAGAACAGGATCGCCAGCCAGGCGATGAGCAGCCCGCCGGACCGGAGTAAATCCCGTAGAGCGGAGTGGGACCTGATCCGTAAACCGAATACTGAAATATCAATCCTCCCCCGGACGAGGACCCCGAGGCTGAAGAGCAGGGAGGCGAAAATAATTATGAAACCAATACCGGCCGCCCGGCGTTTCCATCGGCTCCATCCGAAACGACGCTCCTTGCCCTCCCTCCAGATCCTCCGCCCCGCCTTCAGGACATCTCCGGCTTCCCGGGCTCCGGTGCCCAGGAAATAAAGGGCGATCGGGAAGAAATAGTAGGCGACCAGGCCGCAGGTCCAGAACCCCAGCCCGGCGACGATGCCCAGCGGGAGGCAGTCCCGCCGGCGGAATACCCCGGCTCGGATTCCATCGATCAAGCGGAAAGCCAGCAGGTAAGCCAATGTTCCCCAGAAGAGGACGGCGGTAAATCCTCCCCGGGCCTTGGTTGACCAGAAAATTATTGTCGGGGAAAAGACGGTCGTGAACGCCAGCGTGAGCAGGGCGGCGGAAAGTCCCCCGTAGCACCGGACCAGGCGATACTGGAGAATCAGAAAGAGAAGATAAAAGGTCAGGGGGGCGAGTTTGAGAGTGGTGATGGAGGGACCGAAAAGGGCAAACCAGCCGGCGGCGACCAGGGCTTCCAGGCTCCCCAGATAGCCCTGTCCGTAAAAATAAACCGGCATCCGGCCCTGGAGAGTGTGGCGGGCCATCAGGCCGACGATTGCCTCATCGCCGTCGAAGTGGTTGGCGCCGTCGAAGAGATAGACCAGGCTCAGTCCCAAAGCGAGCAGGATTAACAGGGAGACCGGGAGGGCTTCAGTCGACATCTTCATTGAACGGCATATCCCCCCGTCCGGACGGGGATCAGGCCCGCCCGGTAATTTTATCTCGAAGATTTTCCAGCTTGCAGCCGCACCAGTGGGCGGGGCAGTAGCCCTTCTCCTGGTGGGAGCGGCAGTTGAAGTCGGCCAGGTCGTCGTTGCCGGTAACGATCAGGCCGCAGTAGATCCGGCACCAGAAATTGGCCCGGGTCTCGGGGTGGTACTTCTCCCAGTCGATGTTCCAGCCCGGCCGGCTTTGGTAGTAGGAGGTGATCAGCCCGGCGATATGCCGGGGGTGCCAGTCGAGGGCGTAGAGCACCCGGCAGAGGTGACGGATGCTGGTCGGGTTGAGCATCCCCCAGGTGTAGTTGCGGATCGCCGCGGCGGCGCAGGGGGGGAGGGTGGCCGGGTCCAGCCGCCAGTAGGTCCGGGGCCAGGCCTGGGGCGAGTCGGGGGCTGTCCGGTCGAAATCCCGGTGGAAGGCGAAGAGCTTCGAGCGGCGATAGTCGGCGATCACCTTCTCCCAGCCGGCGGCGGCGTCGGGGATCAACCCCGTGCATTCGGCGGCGTGGCCGGCGGCCAGCTTCAAATCCTTCCGGATCCGGAAGAGTTCCCGGTAGGAGAGGTTGTCGCGGGGGACGGTGGCGTAAACCGGCAACTCCCGGGCCAGCCGCTCCCCGACCTTCCCCAGGTAAACCTTGTGCTTCTGGTGGGTGGAGAAGGTGGTCCGGATATCCCGCATATAGAGGGGGTCGGCGTACTGGGTGATATCGAGGCTGAAGCCCTCCCGGCCCCGTCCGTTCCTGGAGACCGCGGTGTCGGAGATGGTCACCGAGAGCGGGGACTTTCCCCGGGAGCGCTCGATCACCAGGTGGGAGAGGTACTCGTGGAGGCGGCCGATCCCGCTGTAGCCCCTCCCGGCCCGGAGGGGGAGGGGGCGGGTCCGTTTCCGGTCGCCGCCGGGGACCAGGGCGTATTTCTCCGCCAGGGTCTCCTCTACCGGGCCGATCCGCTCCAGCTTCCGGTGGACCGGGGAGGAAAAGGGGATCCGGGAGACGTAATGGTAGCCCGAGGAGGTGCAGTCGTTGAGGTGGGGGATGCCGTATTCCCGGAGCAGGCCGTCGATCTCCCGGTAGACCGGTTCCATCAACTCGAAGTAGGTCAGCTGGTCGGAATAGAGCCCCCGCCAGGTATCGAGGTTGAAGTACTCGATGTCCCAGACCGCCAGGGTCGATTTCCGATCCCGGACCGCCCGGAAGAGGTCGAGCCCCTCCTCCATCAGACCCTCCAGTTCCTCCGGCCGGTCGGTCAGCCGCAGGGGCCGGTGGTAGCCGTTGCGGGCCAGGTACTCCCCGAAGCCGACCAGGTACTCGCAGGTGAAGGGCTCCCCGCCGCAGAACTCGGCGATCCGTTCCCGGACGGCTTCCGTCCGGTAGAATTCCCGGACCGCCTCGAACTGCTCCCGGGACATCACGGGGGAAAGCATCTGTCGCTGGCGCGCCGCTACTGTTGATTCAGGTATTTCGCTCACAAACAATAAGGCTCACTGCTTACTGCTTACTGATTACTGCTTACTGAATCCTTTCCATCCCACCGGTAATCGGCCAGGTTGTAGCCGCAGAAAGGCTCAACGCAGTAACCCTTCTCCTGGTGGGAGACGCAGTTGTGATCTCTGAGGTCGTCCAGCCCGACCGCCAGCAGCCCGGCGAAGGTCCGGACGTAAAAGGACGCCCGGGAGCCGGCGTCGAAATGCTTCCACTGGTCTTCCGGCCAGCCCGGCCCGTCCACCCAGCGGGAGGTGACCAGGCCGGCGATATGTCCGGGGTGCCAGCCGAGGGCGAGCAGGCAGCGGGTCAGGGTCTGGAGGCTGGTCGGTTTCAAGAGCGAATCATTGGGGTTCTCCAGCGGGAGGCGGACGCAGGGCGGGACGTCTTCATAATTCATCCGTCCGTAAGTCTCCCCCCACTCCCGGCGGGGATGGGGTTTTTCGCTGTCGAACCACCGGTGAAAACGGTGGAGATCGGAGTTGAGATAGTCGGCGATGACTTTCTTGAAATTTACGGTGAAGTCGGGGATCAGGCAGTGGACTTCCCGGGCGTATTCCGCCGCGTCGCGGAAGTGGCGCCGGAGGGAAATGGTCTCGGCCAGGGAGAGCCTCTTCCTGGGGACGGCGATCTGGATCGGGGTCCCGTCGGCGATGGCGTCGCCGACCTTCCAGCGCTGGACCTTGTGCTTCTGGTGGGTGGAGAAGGCGCAGCGGCAGTCGCGCATATAGACCGGGTCGCCGAAGCAGGAGAGGTCGAGGGAGACCCCCTCCCGGCCGTGTTTCCGGGAGCCGATCGCCAGGTCGGTGATTACCAGGGGGAGTTCGGTCCGGCCGGAAGCCTCCCGGATGATCCGGTGGGTCAAAAACTCCATCACCCGGCCCATCCCCTCGAAGGCCCGCCCGTAACGGAAGGAGACCGGCCGGTGCCGCTTGCTCAGTCTTCCCCGGTACTTTTCCTCCAGGGAGCCGGTCAGGGAGCCGACGTCCTCCAGCATCAGGGCCGCCCGGCTGCCCGATTTGACCTGGAAGGAGAAGTGGTACCCCTGACCGGTCATAATCGTCAGCGGCTCGATCCCGTAACCCCGGAAGATCTCCAGGATCGAGAGATAGACCGGTTCCAGTTTCTCAAAGGTCCTGACCTGGTCGAAGTAAACCTCCCCCGGGTAGTCGAGGTTGAAGTACTCGATATCGAGCACCCCGAGGACGTGGGCCTTGTCCCAGAGCGACCGGAAGACATCCAGGCCCTGCTCGAGGATCCGGTTGAACCCCCGGGGCGGGGTCGAGACGTAAGGCTCGGGGGCGGGGATCCCCTGGAGGGCCTCCCCGTAGCCGACCAGGTACTCGGCGGTGCAGAGTTCCGGCTCCCGGGCGGTCCCCCCGCAGTACTCGGCGATCCGTTCCCGGACCTCGGGGTCCCGGTAAAATTCGGCGGCGGTCAGCATCTTGTCCTCTATTTTCCCTTCCTTTATTTTCCGGAGCCAGTAGTATGCCGTTTTCAAGGCAAAAGTAAAGGGGTAACGGATGCCGGAAATCCTGAAAATCCTGGTCGTCTTCGGTCTGGTCCTGGTTCTCAGCCGCCGGAGGCTCCACCTCGGCTTTGCCCTCCTGATCGGGGCGGCGGTCCTCGGCTTCTGGTCCGGTCTTTCCCCGGGGAAACTGGCCGGGATCGTCGCCGGGTCCCTGGCCGGCCGCACCACCATCCTGCTGGCGGCGATCCTGGTCCTGGTCCTGCTGCTCAGCCGGCTGATGGAGCGCTCGGATAACCTCAACCGGATCGTCGAGGCCTTCTCCCGGGTGGTCCGGGGCCGGAGGACGCTCACCGCATTGATCCCGGCCCTGGTCGGGATCCTCCCCCTGCCCGGCGGCGCGCTCTTCTCCGCCCCCCTGGTCGGGTCGGCGGTGGAGGAGGCCGGTCTCTCCCCCGGCCGGAAGGCGGTGATCAATTTCTGGTTCCGGCATATCTGGGAGTACTGGTGGCCGCTCTACCCCGGTTTCATCCTCGCCGCCGGTCTCCTCGAAGTTCCGGCCGCCCGGCTGATGATCTTTCAGATTCCCCTGGCCGCCTTTTCCCTGCTGGCCGGCTGGCTGCTGCTGCTCCGCCCGCTGAGGTCTCCCCGCTCCCCCGAACCCCGGACCGGCCGGCGGGCCGGGCTGGCCGACCTGGCCCGGGAATCCATCCCCGTCCTCGGGGTCCTGGCGGTGATCTTTCTGCTCAACCTCGTCCCCCGCCTGATCGGGACCGGATCATTCCCCCCGGAACTTCCGGTCCTGGCCGGGGTGGGGGCGGGGATCGTCCTCCTCTTCCGGCGGGAGCGGCTGACCCGGACGGACCTGGCCGGGGCGCTCAAGGGGGGCAAGTACCTCAACTTCGTCCTGCTGGTGGCGGCGATAATGGTCTTCCGGGGGGTCCTGGCGGAGAGCGAGATCGTCCACCGGGTCAAGGAGGAGATGCTCGCCTACCGGATCCCGGTCCTGGCGGTGGTGGTCCTGCTTCCCTTCGTCTCCGGCCTGGTCTCCGGGATCGCGCTGGGCTTTATCGGCGCTTCCTTCCCGGTCATCATCCCGCTTCTGGCCGGTCTCTCCCCGACGGCCTACCTCGCCCACGCCGTCCTGGCCTTCGGCTGCGGCTACCTGGGGATCCTCCTCTCCCCGGTCCACCTCTGCCTCCTCTTCTCCCGGGACTACTTCGAGGTCTCCCTTTCCCGCTGCTACCGGCTCCTGATTCCCCTGGCCGGCCTGACCCTGTTGCTGACCGGGGGATACTTCATTCTTCTCCTCCGCCTGGCCGGGTAGGGTGTCGGTCAACCACCGTCGGCCCGGCGGCGGGCCTCGTCCCGGTGCTGCCGGGCGGGGAGGAAATCGGGGCGGATCCGGAGCGCCCGGTCGAACTCCTCCTCCGCCCGGTGGTACGCTCCCAGCCGCATCAGGGTCAGCCCGAGGTTATAGCGCCCCTCGAAGAAGCCGGGGTCGATCTCCACCGCCCGGGCAAAGGAGGAATTTGCCTCCCGGACCCGGCCCAGGGCGAGGAGGGCGTTGCCCCGGTTGTTGTGGGGGTCGACCTGGCGACTATCGAGTTCGATCGAGCGGTCAAAGACACCGATCGCCTCCTCGATCCGGCCGGTCCGGAGGAAGGCGATCCCCAGGTTGTTCCAGCCCGACGTCTGTCCGGGGTCGATCGCCAGCGCCAGTTCCAGTTCTTCGACCGCCTCCCGGAACTTGCCCAGGCGGTTGAGGGTCTTGCCCAGGTTGTAGTGGCTCCTGAACTCCCCGGGGAAGAGCCGGGCCAGTTCCCGGAAGGCCTCCGCCGCCTCCTCCACCCGGCCCCCGTCGTAGTAAAGCCGGGCCAGCCGGAAACGGAAGATGTAGCTCTCCGGACTCTCCGCGACCAGGCCGTTCAGTTTTTCTTCCGCCGTTTGCGTATCTCCCCGGTGGAGCAGGTCCACCGCGGCGATGAACCCGGTCCGCAGGTGGATGAAGTCCTTGGGATCGCGGAGTTCATCCCGACCGGCCGCCGCCGCCCCCCCGCCGCCCAGGTAGCCGAGGCTCTCCAGGATCGCCCGCTCCTTCGCCCCCAGCTCGGCGGGGGTGGTCTCCCGGTGGGCCAGCGAGTTCTCGATTTCGGCCAGTCGATCTCCCAGCTTTTTTGCCCGGGCGGACCGGGCGTCGAACAGGTTGACGGTTTCCCCGGGATCGTCAGAAAGGTTATAGAGTTCCTCCCGCGGCGCCCGGACGTACTTCCATTCCCCGGCGACCAGCCCGGCCAGGGGACTCCACCCGTACTCGGTGAAGGGGAATTCGGTCTCCAGGTAGACCTCTCCGTCCTCCATCGTCTTCCCGGCCAGCGCGGGGCCGAAACTCCGGCCGGAGATTTCTTCCGGAAGCTTCCCGCCGAAGAGGTCGAGGACGGTCGGGAAGATGTCGGCTATGGAGAAGAGGGTATCAATCTCCCGGGGCCGGTCCCGGACTCCGGGCCCGGCCACGATCATCGGCACCCGCATCACCGGGTTGTAGAGGAGCAGTCCGTGTTCCTCCTCCCCGTGGTCGCCCAACCCCTCCCCGTGGTCGGCGACGGCGATCACGACCGTATTCCCCTCGCTGCCCCGCTCCCGGAGGAAATCGAGCAGTCTCCTGATCTGGGAGTCCATAAAGGCGATCTCCCGGTCGTAGGCCCCCTTCACCCCCTCTCCGGGCGGGGCGGGGAAGTAGTAGGGCCGGTGGGGGTCGAAGAAGTGGACCCAGCAGAAGAACGGCCGGTCGTCGTTCTCTTCCAGCCAGGCCAGGGCGGCGTCGGCCACCCGGTCCCCCCGCCGGTAGCGGTACATCGCGCTATCGTCGTAGATTTCGTCCGATCTGGGGACGTCATAGTCGTCGTAGACCTCGAAGCCGCGGTCGAGGCCGAACTTCCGGTCGAGGACGAAGGCGGCCGCGAAGGCCCCGGTCCGGTATCCCCTTCCGGAGAAGAACTCGGCCAGGGTGGGGATCTCTCCCGGGAGCCGCCCCGCCCCGTTCACCCGCAGGCCGTGCTCGGGGGGGAGGAGTCCGGTCAGGATGGTGGCGTGGGCGGGGAGGGGGAGGGGGACGTTGGTGAAGAAGCGGGTGAAGACCGTCCCCCGGCCGGCCAGCGAGTCGAGGGCCGGGGTCCGGGCCCGGTCGTAGCCGTAGGCGCCCAGGTGGTCGGCCCGGGTGGTGTCGAGGGTGATCAGGAGCAGGTTGGTCCGCTCTCCCCCGTCTCTCCCCCGGAAAAGCCATCCCGCCGCCGCCAGGAGAACGGCGGCCGGAACCAGCAACAGCCATCGTTTCTTCCGCATAAGTCGAGGATACCACGAACCCGTCGGAAAACCGGAAAATATTTCTCCGGCTTCGGTGCGGGGAGGGCAAAAAAAACGGAAATTTCCCGGGAAAAGTCTTGACCCCGGCTCGGGTAAAGTTTTAAAGTTACTGCCGCGTTCGGACAATGGGCCCGGCCGCTTCCAATCGACGGATTGAACGGCATTACAGGGAGGTTCGAAATGGGAAAGTGGTTGGCGGCGGCGATCGTCCTGGCGTTTATCTATCCCCTCACCGTGTCGGCGCAGACCGGCTACCAGGTTCTCCACAGCTTCGGCGGCCAGACCGCCAACGACGGGGCGGTCCCGATGGCGACCCTGGTCTCCGACGGTACCCGTATCTACGGTACCACCTCCTACGGGGGAAACTACTATTCCGGCACCCTCTTCTCCATCCTCCCCGACGGTTCCGAATATACCGTAATCTACCATTTCGGGGATGAGACCGACCCGGTCGGACTGCCCACCGGGACCCTGGTCTCCGACGGTTCCGTCATCTACGGTACCGCCGCCTACGGCGGTTCCAACGCTATGGGGGCGGTCTTTTCCCTGGAAGATGACGGGACGGGATTTGCCGAACTCCATTCCTTTGCCGCTTATTTCGGCGACGGAGCGCTGCCCGTCGGCGGGGTTACCGGCGACGGGTCGATGCTCTATGGCACGACGATGATGGGCGGTTCCACGTTCCCCGGGGGAACGGTCTTCTCCCTTGAGCCCAACGTCTCGGGGGCGACTGTCATCCACGACTTCCCCGATTTCCCGGCGGACGGGATGATGCCGTATGCCGCCCCGATTCTGGAATCCGGGGTCCTCTACGGTACCACGGTTGCCGGCCCCGAGCCCTCCGGAACCCCGATCCCCCCGCCTCCGGACGCCGGAGTGCTCTACTCACTGCAGACCGACGGGGTGGGCTACACCATTCTCCACACCTTTGGCACTCAGACCGATGACGGCGAAGGACCTATAGGCGGACTGATCTCCGATGGCAGCCGAATCTACGGGACCACCGCCTACGGCGGCGAGGCCTATTACGGTACGGTTTTCTCCCTCAACCCCGACGGATCCGACTACTCGATTCTTCATAGTTTCGCCCTCTTTACCGGAGACGGTATGATGCCCCAGGCCGCCCTGATCTCCGACAGCACGCGTCTCTACGGCACCACCGGCTACGGCGGGTCCGGCGACTACTATTACGGCGGGACGCTCTTCGCTATGAACAAGAACGGGTCGGACTATACCATCCTCCACGACTTCAGCCTCCAGACCGGCGACGGCTACGGCCTCTTCTTCTGCGGTCTGCTCCTGCTCGACAACACTCTCTACGGGATGACCACCAGCGGCGGTGATTACGACTACGGGGTGATCTTCTCCTACACCCTCCCCTCGCCGACTCCAACGTCTTCGGCAACCCCAACGCCGTCGGTAACTCCAACGCCCTCGGTAACCCCCACGCCGTCGATGACGCCGACCCCCAGCATTACCCCGACGCCCTCGGTAAAGCCGACCTCGGCACCGACCGTTCCTCCGACCCCGGTGCCGACGGTGTCCCCGACACCGATACCGGTAGCGACCCCGATCTTCATCGTGCTGGATTCGGGCGACTTCTCCGGCGACGGCCGGGCCGACATCGCGGTCTTCCGGCCCGCCACCGGCCTCTGGGCGGTCCGCGGGTTGGGGAGGATTTACTACGGCCGGGACGGGGATGTCCCGGTCAGCGGCGACTACACCGGGGACGGCTTAGCCAAGGTCGGGATCTTCCGTCCTGCCACCGGTCTCTGGGCGATAAAAGACCTGACCAGGATTTACTACGGACAAAACGGCGACATCCCGGTACCCGGGGACTTCAGCGGGAACGGCATTACCGAAATCGCCATATTCCGTCCATCATCCGGACTCTGGTCAATCAGGGATGGAGAAAGTTTCCATTTCGGCCGTGAGGGCGACCTCCCGGTCCCGGGAGACTATTCCGGCGCCGGGCCCGCCGATGCCGGGATCTTCCGTCCTTCCACCGGTCTCTGGGCGATCCGGAATGTCACCCGGATCTACTTCGGAACGGCCGGCGATCGTCCCGTCCCCGGGGTTTATCAGTGGTACGGTGGGGCCAAATCCGGACCCTTCAGGACCCGGATTGCCGTCTTCCGACCGGCGACCGGTCTCTGGGCGATCCGGGCCGCCACCCGGTTCTACTTTGGCGCCTCCGACGACTTCGGGTTAATCGGCAATTTCTCCGGCGGACCCCTGGATGAGCCGGGGATCTTCCGGTCGGCGACCGGACTCTGGGCGATCCGGGGAGTGACCCGGACTTATTTCGGGACCGGCGGGGACATTCCGGTTTCTCGTTAAGCATTAACCGGAACCGGGCTCGGAGCGTCGTCGAAGCCTTAAATCAGGATTTTGATTGCCAGGTAACTTTTAACTGCGATATGCTGTACACTGGCTATCTGGACGTTTGACCACCGGATTTCGGCGGCGATCAGGGAAAGAACAGTCCCGGGCAGTTTTCCGCCCCGAATTTTTCCCGGGTGTTCGTGTGGTAATTTCGTCCCCGTGCCGAGTTCATTTCCCCTGATCCTATGACCACCAAAACCCTGGCCGAAATTGAATCCCGGATGGAGGACCTGGAACCGGAGAGCCTCCGGTTCCAGGTCCTGGACGCGGTCAAGCGTTTCAAGGGCAACTGGATCGAGCTGGGCCGTTTCGTCAGCGTGGTCGAGAGCCGGGGGGTTTTCCGGGACTGGGGGTTTGCCAGCTTCGACAGCTACTGCACCCGGGAACTGAAGCTGAAGAAGCCGACGGTGGTCAAGCTCCTGAAGTCCTTCCGGTTTTTAAAGAAGGAAGAGCCGGAGTTCCTCTCCTCCGCCCTGGCCGGGGGCGAGAAGGCCGGGCTCCCCGATTACGAGTCGGTCAACTTCCTCCGCCAGGCCCGGTCGAAGAAGGCCATCAGCGGCGAGGATTACGCCCGGCTCCGTTCGGCGGTCTTCGAGGACGAGGTCCCGGCCCGGGAGGTGGGCCGGCAGTACCGCGGCCTGCTCCAGACCGCCCGGGAGGCCGCCCTCGACCCCGAGGAAGCCTATCTCCGCAAGCGCCGGGAAGCCCTGAAACGGATCCTCGGTTCGCTGCGGAACATCAAGACCAACGTCGAGGTCTCCCGGCTCCTCCCCGCCGACGGCCTTGAGACCCTGAAGAAACTGATCGCCCGGGTTGAGGAAGAGCTGACCGGTTGAGGTGTGTGGAATGGGGAATGGGGAATAGGGAATAGGGAATGGGGAATGGGGAATGGGGAATAGGGAATAGGAAAAATTCCGCGGTAAAATAGAGGTGCCGGTCGGGGGAAATTCGCGAAGATTCAACCGGGGGGTGAATTCGCCGATGAGCAGGTCCGGGCCGACCGTCCTGGTTATCCTGGCGCTGGCCGTGTTGCCGGCCGCCTCCGCCGTCCCGGCGGGGGAAGAGACTTCCCGGCCCCTGCTCTTCTCCGAGGACTTCACCGCGGAACTCTCTCTCCGCTGGATCCCCTTCACCCGCCCCGGGCCCCGGATCACCGCTGCCCGGGGCAATCCCCCTCCGGCCCTCGATCTCGCCGGCTCCGGCCGGGGCCGGAACGGGCTGCTCAGCAAGCGCCGCTTCAACCTGGCGGAGGGGTTGGTGGCCCGGGCCGATATCTTCGTCCCCCGGGCCGGCGGCGCCGCCGTCTGCGGCGGGTCGCTCGGCTTCCCCCGGGATCCGGGGGATTTCCGCCGGGGGCAATGGCCGGAGTGGCTGGTGGGGATGAGTTACGAATACATCGGGGACACCGACTGGTCCCGGGGGGCGATCCCGGAAGGGGGGACCCTGACCTGCTCCCTGATCGACGAGGACGGCCGGCTGGAGATGGTCCGCCGGCCTTACCGCAACCGCTGGCTGGGCGGCTGGCACACCTTCGAGATCACGATCAAGGCCAGCGGGTTCGTCCAGTTCCGGGTCGACGGGGACCTGGTCTATTACTCCCGGAATCGTCTCTCCACCGCCGCCCCCCACCTCCCGCTCCTCCTCGGCCACCTCTCCGGGCGGGGGGGAAAGGTCTATCTAGATAACGTGGAAGTCCGGGCTTACCGGCCCGGTCCGCCGCCGGATGGAGGAGAATGAGACTATGCGAAAATTGATCGTCTGGATTCCGCCGCTGATTATTTTTCTCTTCCCGGTTCTCTCCCCGGCGCTGGAAGAGTTCACGGATCCCCTCGGGGAGGAGCCGCTGGCCTTCGAGCGGACGGTGGAGATGGTCATCCTCCGCCGGGCCGAACCGGCCCGGATCCGGGAGAACCTGTCCCTCCTCAACCGGACCTGGGGGATCTTCCCCTCTCTCCAGTACCTGGAGCTGTCGGTGCCGGAGAGCGACGGGGAACTTCTCTTTCTCCGGGGGAGGAAGGACGAGGTCGCCCGGGCCGCCCGGATCGCCGAAGGGATGGACCGTTTCTATCCCCCGCCCCCGGAGCCGAGGCCCCTGGCCCCCATACCCCTCAGCCACCTCCGGGGAACCGCGATGCGCCCCAAGCTCCTCTCTCTGGCCGCCGCCTCCGGACTCGAGCTGGCGGCCGACCAGCTCCTGGTCTTCCCCCCCGGGCCGGCGGGTTCCCTGTTCTTCCGGGGGCCGGCCCCGGAGGCCCGGCAGCTCCGGGAGCTGACCGCCGAACTCGACCAGCCCCGCCACGGCTCCTGGCGCGACCTGGCCGCCGCCTTCACCGGGGCCTTCCGGAGGGACCTCTCCTCGAGTTTCCTCACCGTCGCCACCTACGCCGCCTCCGCCCTGCTCCTGCTGG
>PWXJ01000083.1 GCA_003561965.1 PVC group bacterium | reverse complement strand
CATTTGGGATCAGGGGGATTATCGGGAGCACTTCCGGGCCGGGGAGAAGATAATCTTTGAGCTTTCCGGTTCCCGGGTCAGGGGAGGTTTTGCCCTGGTGCGTTTCCCCAAGGCCGGCCCGAAACACTGGCTGCTGGGTGTCACCCCGCTGGAGAGGCCGGCCGGGAAAGCCTCTCCGCGGCCTCGGAGATCAAGAACGACCAGGAGCAGAAAGCAGTCGTTTTCGGGGAGACGTAAGGAATGGCCGGATAAGGGTCACCACGAGATAGATACCCGCCGCCGTCCGGGAAGACAGAATCAGCTCAGGGAAATATTCAGGCTGAACAAGTCCGCCTTCCGCTCGGACTATGGAACCCGGGACTGGTTGATCCTGCTGGCTCTTGTTCTCCTGGGGTTGGCGGTATTGGCTGTTGTGGTTATTGCGCGCTGCTTACGATAAAGACACTCATTATTCCCGGGAGGCAATACTTAATTCCTTCCGGATTCCGCGGAGAACACCTGTCCCCGGCAATTGAGTAATGTGTCCCCGGAATTCAAGCATCAAGATCAGGAAGCAGGGCGGCATCCCTAAATAAACCTTGCATTTCTGGTATCCATATACCATAATTGCATATATGATCAAACGCCGACTTTTCCCCATCCTTCAGAGAAGCATCGCCGAAGTCCCGGCCGTTGTCGTGCTCGGTCCCCGTCAGGCCGGCAAGACGACGCTGGCCCTGGCCCTGGGGAAAAAGCTCAACGCGATTTATCTGGATCTTGAATCGGAGCGGGATCGAGCCAAGTTAGCCGAGGCGGAGCTCTACCTGTCGGGCAATCTCGGTCGTCTGGTCATTCTCGACGAGATCCATCGAGCTCCGGGGTTGTTTCCCGTCTTGCGGGGTCTCATCGACAAGGGCCGCCGCGAGGGACGGCGTCAGGGCCTCTACCTTCTGCTGGGATCGGCGTCGATGGAACTTATGAAGCAGTCGGGCGAGACCCTGGCCGGGAGGGCCGGCTATCTGGAGCTCAATCCCCTGGACGTCCTGGAAACCGGCCGAACCCCCGCCGGCCGGGAGAAGCTCTGGCTCCGGGGAGGCTTTCCGGAAAGCTATCTGGCTTCGACGGACGAGAAAAGCCTGCGCTGGCGCCGGGACTTCCTGCGCGCCTACCTGGAGAGGGAAATCGCGCAGTTCGGTCCGCGGATCGCCGCCGAAACCCTGCGCCGTTATTGGACCATGCTCGCCCATCTGCAGGGGAGTCCGCTGAATGTCGCCCAGCTGGCCCGGAATATCGGCATCGACGTCAAGACGGCCGCGGCGTACCTCGACCTGCTGGTCGACTTGCTCCTGGTGCGCCGGCTGCCTTCCTGGCACGCCAACGTGGGCAAAAGGCTCGTGAAATCCCCCAAGACATATGTGCGCGACAGCGGGCTTGTCCACGCGCTCCTCGGTATCGGGGACAGGGAAGAGCTGCTCTCGCATCCGGTGATCGGGATGAGCTGGGAGGGATTCGTCATCGAGAACATTCTGGCCGTCGCCCCTGAGGGAACGCAGGGCTTCTTCTACCGGACGAGCGGCGGCGCCGAAATCGACCTGGTGCTGATGTTCCCCGGAAACCGGTTGTGGGCGATCGAGATCAAGCGCAGCCTGGCCCCGCGTCCCGAGAAGGGGTTCCATATCGCTTGCCGGGACCTCAGCCCGGAGCGGAAATTTGTTGTCTATCCCGGGGAGGAGAACTTTCCGGTCGCGAGCGGCATCCAGGCGATTCCCGTCCCCGAACTGGCGCGCCTGGTTTCGGCGGAAAGCGTTGCCGGGTGAGGCGGCGCCGGAGGAGATTCTCGCCGCCGACGGCAACGAGATGATCCTGGTCAAATACGCCAAGCACCTGCTCTGGGCGGCGGGGGGGAAGGCGCAGCGGAAAGAGATCCTGGATCGGCTGGCCCGCTGGTTCCGCTACAACCCGCCCGGGCGGGGGACGGTCGGGATCTACTACTACCACCAGGGCGACCAGGCGCGTTCGCAGGAGCTGCTCCGGGAGATGCTGGAGGCCGCGCCCGACAATGCCCAGGTCCGCCTCTACGTCGCCTACGGGCTGGAGGATCCGGAGGAGGTCCATCAACTCTTCCGGCAGTTACAAGGCCTCCTCCCTGCTCGGGATGGCCCGGGCCGGCCAGGGGCTGGAGAGGTGCGAGGAGGCGGAAGAGTGGTTCCAGCGGGCCGAGCAGCGTTACCCGACCGATGCCTGCGTCATCGCCCTGCGGATTAAATTTTCGGGCGGGTTTTTGCTATCCGGGTGGAGTTGAAGTGAAATGGCCCAGGTCGCCCGGCAAATACAAGCGACCAAGAGAACCCGCGAACTCGCTCTTCAACTCTTAAACGGGGCGGCCGGCGGCCAACCGCGAAAAGCAAATTCTTATCAATATAACAGAAGACCGATTTCAAGGTAGGATCAGTTCCCAAAGAAGGAGACGCCGCCATAAAAAGCTGCTTGATATTCCTGCTGGCCGCGCTGGCGGCGGTTCCCGCGCCGGTTCCGGAGCTCAATCCGAAAGCCCGAGAACTTTTTGACCGGGCCTTCCGACTCCTGGAACAGGGGAAGGTCTACGAGGCCATCCCCATCTACGACCGCGCCCTGGCGGAGGCCCCGGAGGCCCAGGATATCTGGATGGAATACATCTCCTGCCTGCGGAAGGCGAAATACCCGCAGAGAGCGGCCCGGGCCGGGTGGAGGGCGCTCGAGGTGGGCGGGGAGACTTCCGGCGTCTGGGGAAACCTGGGCAATGTTTTCTGCGACTGCCGGGCTTGGGGCGCCGCCGAAGAAGCCTTCGGCCGGGCCGCCGCCCTATCCGAAGACCGGCGCTGGGCCGCCCAGAATTTCCTGGTTCTCGGCTTTAACCGGATGATCTGCGGGGATTCCGAAGCGGCCCTGAGCTTCTTTCAAGCCGGGTTGAAGATCGACCCCACCCACGGCCTGGCCCTGATCGACCTCGGGATCGCCAAGGCCACCCTGGGGAAGGTCCCGGAAGGAATCCGGGATCTCCGCCGCGGGATCGCGATGATAGAGTACCGGGCCAAGGAGACGGGCGACGACGATCCCGGCGGGGTCGGGTACGGCAAGGCGGCGCTGTCAGCCCTGGAAGAGGAGGGCGGGCTGACGATGTCCGACCAGATCAGCCGGGATTCCTTCCAGTTCCTTCCCGACCGGTTCCTGAAGAGGCCGAAGAAAGGAGAGGCGCTCTCGCTCCCGATAGATCCCGCCGTCGAGAGATGCTTCCAGATTTCTCCCCGGGCCCTGGTTTCCTTCACCGCCCCGGAGAGCTGGCGGGAGGAGTTCGAGATGGGATTTGGCGGCCCGGTATTCACCTACCGGCCGGAAAGCGGCGACGAGTTTATGTTTATGTTCACCCCCTTCTGGATACCGGAGGGTAAACCCGACCCGAGAAAGATGCTGGAAGAGAGGGGCGGGGATTGTCGCCTCCGGCCAGGCCTTCGGGCTCTTCACCCTCCTCAGCGACTCCCGGGATGAAGCCTTCCTGAAAGAGTTCCGCTCGATCATCGGCACCTTTGCCGTCCGGGATTATCCGCCGCCCGGCGACTGATCGGGGTCGGAATTCTCCTCTGCCGGGGTCTTATCTCCACCCTGGGACCTGGTTCCGCACCGGAGTGAAATTCCCCGTCTGCTCCTCCGCCTGGTCGAACTTCCCGGATTTCTGCTATAACCCGGGAAGATTTCGCTAAATGCGGTCCAGGTCCGGTTCCGGGACGGCGGCGGGGGTCTTGCCGCTGAGCTTGGCCAGGAGATCGCGCAGTTCCTGGGGCAGGCTGCCGGCCTGTCCCAGCAACTGGGCGGCCAGCTCGGCCGGGTCCGTTTCTCCCGGGTCCTT
>PWXJ01000002.1 GCA_003561965.1 PVC group bacterium | reverse complement strand
GGCGGCGTCGGTCAGGTCGTTGACCGCGGCCACTTCCAGGTCGTCCCGGCTGGAGATGATCCGAAAAATCTGGCGGCCGATCCGGCCGAACCCGTTGATCCCGATCTTCACTGACATAATTATCCTCCTCTGAGTTTATGATCAACTGATTACACTGATTACTGATTACTGATTACTGATTACTGATTACTGATCCCCATACTACTACGCCCGGCACCTCAGTCAAGATTTTTGGTTTTTCCCGTTCGCCGGCCTCCCCCGGGAGAGGAAGCAGGGTTCCGCCGACTCCCCTATTCTTCCAGCACCAGGAGACGGGCCCGGGCGGTCTCCCGGTTCAGTTCCCGGATCGGGATCCGGAAATCCTCCAGGAGGGCGGTGTAGGGATAAAGCACCACCTCCGGCCGGACCCCGTCGCCCAGGGTCAGGACCATATAGTCGGCTTCTTCCCGGAGGGGGAAGTAGAGGATGAATACGGTATCCCCCTTGAAGCTATGGCCGATGATCCGGGACATCGGGTTCTTCCCGGGGTCGATATAGGCGTCGGTGACCGTATCCAGGAGATTCTTCTCCCCGTCGTAGTACCTCAGGCTCCAGCCGATACCCCGGACCCAGCCCCGGTGACGGAGAGAGAAGGTCACTTCCAGCGCTTCTTCACCCGCCAGCCGGTCGGGGGCCGGGTTGGGGACGGGCCGGATCCGGCGGATGGAGACCGGTTCCCGGGCCGCCGCTTCCGGGACGGGGGTGAGGGAAAACATTCCCAGGGCCGCGATCACCGCCAGAAATTTAAACTTCATCTCGATTCCTCCCGATTTGATTTTCCTGCCGCCGGCGGACAGTCTCCCCGGCTCCAACCTCAGTATAATCCAAGGAGGCCGGACGGGAAAAGCATTTTAGTGAAGCGGACCGGGCGGGGGCCTCAGAGCCCGGCCAGGAAGCCGGCGGCCCGGTCCCGGAAGATTTGATAGTGTTCCCGGCAGAAGCTCGGCCCCTGATTCCAGATCGAGACATAGTCCGAGCGGGTCCGCTCCCAGAACCGGGGAAAGAAGTTCCGGGAGCCGGACTCCGGGGTGACGAAGATGATCAGCAGCGCCAGGATCACCACGTTGACCAGGTAGATGAAGGGGAAGGAAAAGACCCTTCCGGCCGCCCAGATATCGGGCTGGCCCTGGAGGATCACGTAAACGGTCAGGGTCAGGTGGAAGGCCCAGGTGAAACCGAGGGCGAAACTCAGGTAGTTCAGCGCCGCCGGGGGGAGATCCCAGAACAGGCCCAGGAGCAGGTAAACCCCGATCGCCAGCGCGCTGTAGAGGGGGAAGAAGTAGGGGGAGAGAAAGATCAGGAAATTCGCGCGGGTGGTCCTGACCTCCCCTCCCTTCGCCGCCGCCCGGAAACCCCGGACCCGACCCCCGAAGAGCCAGACCCAGATGACGTGGGTCAGTTCGTGGCCGAAGATGTAGGTCCGGATCGGCTGCTGGAAGATCCCCAGCAGCAGGAGATAGGCGAAGAGGCCGGCGATAAACCAGACCTCCCCGAGGATCAGCGGAAATACTTCCCGCCCGAAGACCGCCGTGGCGGCCACGCAGGCCGGGATCAGGAGGACCCCGAGGATCAGTTTTCCCAGCTTGATAATTATCATCGGACCGGCCGGGGGGTTCAATCTTCCTCGTCCAGCCGGACGCCCTGGCGGACGAAGGTCGGGATATCCAGGTCCTCCCCCTCCCGGGAGGTCGGCTCGCTGGCGGCGAAGACGCCCCGGGTGAACTTATTGAAATCAATCTCTTTCTGCCGGGGCCGGGTCCCCTCGGCGGTCTTGGCCACCGGGAGCGGTCCGGGGGCGGCCCGGGCGCGGCGGCCGGGGAGGCCGGCGGCCAGGATCCGGAAGATGATCTCCCCGCCGGTCCGGCCGGAGAGGCTGACGGTATAGAGCAGTTCCGTCTCCTCCCCGAGGACCCCGGAGACGGCGCCGACCGCCTTCTCCACCTGCCGGAAGGGGAGCGGTCCGGGACTGTCGATCTGGACCAGGATCCCCCGGGTCCCGGCCAGTTCGGCCGGGGTCAGCGCGAGTGAGGAAAGCGCCGCCTTGGCCGCCCGGACCAGGTCTCCGGGTCCGTCCGCCGGCTCCGTCCCCAGGACCGCTTCCCCGGGGACGGAAAGGAGCCGAACCAGGCCGGACCGGGACCCTCCGGCTTCCGGGGGGGCGGAGAGGTAGGCCGCCGCGCACTCGACGGCGTCCCGGAGGATGCGGTCGCAGCGGTGAAAGACCTCCTGGTGGGGGGTGTCGTCATCCACCTCGCCGACCAGGCGGTCCAGGGAAAAACAGACCAGCCCGGCCCCGCTCTTTATGATCCGCTCTCTCGACTCCCGGAAGACCCGGTCTCTCTGCTTCCCCTCGAAGCCGAAGGGCCGGGTCACGAAGGCCAGGGCGGGGAGCTTCATCTTCCCGGCCAGCCGGCAGAGGGCGGGGATCACGGTACTGGAGACCGCCCCGCCGAGGCCGCCGGCGATCAGGAGGGTCCGGACGGAAGAAAGTTTCTCCCGGATCTTCTCCTCGCTCTCCCGGAAGGCCCGCTCCAGCTTTTCCGGGTCGTCGTCGAAGCCGCCGCCGGCCGGTTCGGACCCGATCCTGATCTTCCCCCCGGGCGGGGCGCAGACCAGTGACTGGATGTCGGCATCCGCCGCCACCGGATTGACCAGCCTCCGGACCTCTTCCGGCAGGGAAAAGACCACCCGGATCCCCTGGCCGCCGACCCCCCAGAGGGCCAGCTTGCCCGTCTCCGCCTGCTTCTTCATAATTTTATCCGGTCCCTTCAGTCGGGTTTAAAAGTAACGCTCCAGCCACCGCCGGACCCCCCCGAGGAAGTTCCCCGAACGGGGAGGAAGACCGGGGTTGGTCACCCCCCATTTCAAGCCGTATTTGACCAGGCCGACCGCGGTCGAATAGACCGGGCTGTCGATCACCTCCCGGAGTCCGCAGACCCCCCGGGGCAGTCCGATCCGCACCGGGAGCCCGGTCTCCCGCTCGGCCAGGAGGTCGATATCCTTGAGCAGCGCCCCGCCGCCGGTCAGGACCAGCCCGGAACCGATATCCCCGAAACAACCGGCCTGTTCCAGGTCCCCCCGGATCATCTGGAAGATCTCGGCCATTCTCAGTTCGACTATCCGGCAGAGCTTCTTCCGCGACCGGTTGGCGGAGGACCGGGCCAGGGGGGAGGGCAGGGTCAGGACCTCCTCGTCTCCCACCCGGTCGGCGAGGGCGGAGGCGGATTTCTTCTTCAATTCCTCGGCCTGGCGGGTGAGCAGTTTCATCCCCAGGCTGATGTCGTTGGTGATATGATCTCCGCCCACCGGGAGCACCCGGGTATGCCGGACCGCGCAGTTCCGGAAGAAGGCGTAATCGGTGGTGCCGCCGCCGATATCGACCAGGACCGCCCCCGACTCCTGTTCCTCCTCCCGCATCACCGCCAGGCTGGAGGCCAGCTGCTGGAGGACCGGCTCGGCCATCTCCAGCCCGGCCTGGAGGAGGCAGTTGGAGATATCGTTGATCGCCGGGACCCGGCCGGTGACCAGGTGGACGTTGGCCTCCAGCCGGGAGCCCTGGATACCTTCCGGCTCGATGATCCCCCCCCGGCCGTCGACCGAGTATTCCTGGGCCAGGACGTGAAATATTTCCCGGTCGGCGGGGAGCGAGACCCGGCCGGCCGTCTCGACCGCGGACTGCATATCCTTCCGGGTCACCCCGCGGGAGGGGTTGGCGATCGGGAGGATCGCCCGGCTGTTGTAACTCTCCACGTGGTCGCCGGTGACCCCGGCGTAGACCCGGCCGATCTTCACCTCGCAGCTGTTCTCGACCTGTTCCAGGGTCTTTTCAATCGAGGCCACCGTCCG
>PWXJ01000159.1 GCA_003561965.1 PVC group bacterium | reverse complement strand
TGACCTCGGCCCTGGCCGCCTACGCCTTCGCCCGGATGAAGTTCCCCTTCAAGGAACCGCTCTTCCTGCTGCTGCTGGCGACGATGATGATCCCCAGCCAGGTGATCCTGATCCCCAACTACGCGATCATCTCCTGGCTGGGCTGGGTCAACACCTACGCCGCGCTGGTGGTGCCGTTTTTGGGGGCGGTCTTCGGGATCTACTTTATGCGCCAGCACTTCGAGACCCTGCCCCAGGACCTCTTCGACGCCGCCAGTATCGACGGCTGCGGCCGTCTGCGGACCCTCTTCCAGATCGTAATCCCGGTCTCCGGCCCGGTGATCCTGACCGTCTCGCTCTTCACCTTCATAATGATCTGGAACTCCCTGCTCTGGCCGCTGGTGATGACCAACACCCCGGAGATGCGCCCGCTCCAGGTCGGCCTGGCGGTCTTCAACCAGGAGAGCGGGACCGACTGGGAGCTGCTGATGGCCGCCTCGACCTTCTCGATCCTCCCGCTGCTGGTCATCTTCTTTGTCGCCCAGAAGCAATTCGTCGAGGGGATAACCCGCTCCGGGATGAAGGGCTAAGGAGAATCCCGCAATGAGAAAGGTTCCGATTATATTCCTCGCCATCATACCGGCTGTTTTCCTGCTGGCCGCCTGTTCCCGGGGTATCCCCGACGACGATGGGGAGGTGGTGACCATCCGCTTCTGGCACGCGATGGGGGGTCCGCTGGGCGAGGTGCTCAACGAGATGATCGACGAGTTCAACCAAACCCACCCGGATATCTTCATCCGGTCGGAGAGTATGGGCAGCTACGACGCCCTGAAGCAGAAGATCCTGGCCTCGATCGTGGCCCGGAACCAGCCCGACCTGGCCCAGGCTTACGAGTCCTGGATCTCGACCCTGCTCGGGGGCGACGCCCTGGTCGACCTGGGAGATCTCGACCCCGGCTTCACCGAAGAACTGGAAGATTTCTTTCCGATCCTGGTCGAGAACAGCTACTACGACGGCCGGCTGATGTCGCTGCCCTTCAACAAGTCGGTCCCGGTCCTCTACTACAACAAGGACCTCTTCCGCCGGGCCGGGCTCGACCCCGAGCGGCCGCCCCGGACCTGGGAGGAGTTCTCCGACGCCTGCCGGGAATTGACCCGGGATTTAACCGGGGACGGCAGCCCCAACCAGTGGGGGTTCAAGTTCACCGACCACGCCACCTTCTTCGAATGCCTCCTGGTCCAGAACGACGGGGAGATCTACGACCCCGAGACCCGGTCGATGCTCTTCAACTCCCCCGAGGGGGTGGAGGCCCTCCAGTTCCTGGTCGACCTGGTCCGCGAGCACCGGATAGCCGACTTCTACTTGAGCGGCTACCAGCACCAGATCGATTTCGCCGCCGGGGAGACGGCGATGATCGTCGCCTCCTGCGTCTCCCGGACCTTTATGCGGAGACAGCTGAAATTCGACTGGGGGATCGCCCCCCTCCCGGGCCACCGGCGGCGGGGAAACGTGGTTTACGGGACCAATGCCGTGATCTTTTCCCGTTCTTCGCCGAGGCGGCAGAGGGCGGCCTGGGAATTCATCAAGTGGTTCACCAGCCCGGAGAACTCGGCCCGCTGGGCCCTGAGGACCGGTTACGTCCCGGTGAGACAGTCCTCGCTCGATCTGGAGGTTATGCAAGAGGAGTTTCTCCGACGGCCCGACAGCCTGGTCCCGATCGAGGAACTGGAAGTTGCCTTCTTTGAACCGCGGATGGCTCTCTGGCTCCAGGTCCGGGAATACCTCGGCGACGCGGTCAAGATCGCCCTGCTGGGCAGGGCCTCCCCCGAGGAAGCCCTGGACCGGGCGGTCCGCCAGGGGGAACTCTGGCTCCGCTGAACCCGGCCCTTCCAGGATCGGGATATGTCAACCCGGGCGGCGAAAGATCTGTTTCCCGGACCGGGGGAGCCGGACGAGGAGACGGTCCTGATCGGGGTGGTCCGGAGAAAACAGGACCTCGACCGGGCGCTGGAAGAAGGCTGGTACCGGATCCCCGCCAGCTCCACCTTCCGGCACCGTCCCCGTTACCTGGCCCTCTACCCGGCCAGGAGCTGCGGGAGGAGGGGAGGAAGGATCAGCTGGTACGCCCCGGTGGAGGGGGTGGAACGGCGCCGGAGGATCGACCTTCTCCCCGGAGAGCCGGAACATCCCCGGGCGGGCGAGTGGTACTGGAAACTCAATCTGGGCCAACCGGTTAAACTGGCCCGGCCGGTCCGCAACCGCCTCCGGCGGCGGTTGGTCTTCGCCTACACCACGCTCTCCCGGCTCCGGAGGTCGGGGGAGATCGGGGAACTCTTCGGGATCCCGCCCCTGGAGGAGATCGCCCGCCGGGCCCTAGCCGCCGCCGGGATACCCGCCCGGGAGCAGTTCACCGTCCGCCACGGGAAGCGGTGGCGCTACCGGATCGACTTCGCCGTCTTCTGCCGGGAGGGGAAGATCGCCCTCGAGTGCGACCACAGCCGCTGGCACGGCCGGCCGGCCCAGAAGAAGAAAGACCGGCTCCGCGACCGGCGCCTGCGGCGAGCGGGCTGGACGGTGGTCCATCTCCCGGAAGACAAGATCCTCCTCGAACCGCTGGCCGCCATCGTCCCCTTAAGAAAACTGATCGCTTCCCTGGGCGGAATAGAATAAACGAGAAACACCTCTTGTGCTTTTGTAGTATATAAGCTACATTAAAGATAGTGGAAGTTGTGCCGCAAACATTGCGGGAGTAAGTAACGCATTATGAAAAGGAAATCTGTAAGTTATGATCAGGGGTTGAAGGAAGCTCTGTCGGATCCGGAGGAAGTTTCGGCATATCTGAATGCCGCGCTGGAGGACGGTTCCCAGGACGTATTTCTTATCGCTCTCAGGGATGTCGCGGGTGCCCACGGACTGACGAGACTCTCCCGGGAGACCTCACTTAACCGCGAGAATATGTATCGAATTCTTTCGGAAGAGGGGAATCCCCAACTTTCCAGCTTGAAAGCATTGCTGGATTCATTGGGGCTCAGACTCGCAGTAAAGCCCAAAAGAACAGCGGCCTGAATCTTCACAATGAAACTGTCAAAGGAAGAGCGGGAGATACTCGATTCGGTCGAGAGGGGGGAGTGGAAGCGGATCCCCGACTTCAAGCGGGAAACCGCCCGCTACCACGAGGCCGCCCGGGCCACCTTACGGAAGGATAAACGCGTCGATGGGCGGCTGGTCGAAAGAAACGAATAACTGGTTGAAACCGGGCCCGGTTCAAGTATTCTGTGTCTGGTTATTGTTCCTCATCTTCCCGGCGGCGGCGGGATTTGCCGGCGAAACAGGATCGGGGGGATGGACCACCGGGAACCTGCTGGGTTTCCTGATCCAGGTCGGGATCTTCATCCTGGCCGCGGCGGGGATCCGGCGGCTGGCCGGCGGCGGGGGAGGGGAGTGAGATTGCTTCTCCGTCTAAAGCCGGATCGCAATGACAATCGATGCTGGTACTGACTGAGTACCATTCATACGAGAGGGTTATGTTATGCTGCACGGAGTGATTATGGCCGGGGGGAGCGGGGAGCGGTTCTGGCCGCTGAGCCGGAAGGCCACCCCCAAGCAACTGCTGAAGATAGTCGGCCGGAAGACGATGATCGAGCAGACCGCGGCCCGGCTGCGGCCCCTGGTCGATGAGTCCCGGACCTGGGTGGTGACCACCGCCGACCAGGCCCCGGCCCTGAAACGCCTGCTCCCGGGGGTCCCGGATTCCCATATCCTGAAGGAACCGCTGGGGAGGAATACCGCCCCCTGTATCGCCCTGGCCGCCTACGCGATCGCCCGGGAGGACCCGGAGGCGGTGATGGCGATCCTCCCCGCCGACCACGTGATCACCCCGAAACGGGAGTTCCAGAAGACTCTCCGGGC
>PWXJ01000236.1 GCA_003561965.1 PVC group bacterium | reverse complement strand
GGCGGGAAAGCCCCCGATCCCGAACAGGGGGATCGACCAGCCCAGGGCCAGCCCCTGTCCGGCGGCCAGGCCGACCCGGATCCCGGTGAAGGAGCCGGGACCCAGCCCGACCGCCACCGCGTCGAGGTCGTCTCCTCTCCAGCCGGCCCGCCCGAGCAGTTCATCCAGGACCGGGAGCAGCCGGGCGGAGTGATCGAGCCGGGTATCGATCTCCGCTTCCCGGACCGGCCGGCCGTCCTCGACCAGGGCCAGGGAACCGGCCGCGGTCGAGGTCTCGATGCCGATAATCCGGGACACCTCACTCCTCCCCCGGGAACCTGATCGAGACCTCCCGGGCGTTCTCCCCGGCGGAATCCAGGAAGACCTCGATCGTCCTCTCCGGCAGATGTCCCTCCAGCTTCTCCGCCCACTCGATCGCGGTCACCCCGGGACCTTCCAGGTACTCATCCAGCCCCAGGGCGCCGATCTCCGGACCCGGATCCAGCCGGTAGAGATCGATATGATAAAAGGGTACTCTCCCCCGGTACTCCCGGATCAGGACAAAGGTCGGGGAGGTGACGTAGCGCTCCTCCACCCCGAGGCCGCGGGCGCACCCCTGGGCGAAACAGGTCTTCCCCGAACCCAGGGGCCCCCGGAGGGCCAGGACCGACCCCGGATCGAGTTTCCCCGCCAGGCCGGCGGCCAGCGCGCGGGTCTCTTCCGGGCTCTTGGTGGTCACCCTGATCATAGCGTTCACCGGAAAATAAAATTGCCGCTGTCTGCTGCCTTCAGCCGGGTAAAGACAAACCAGCCGGCCAAGGGCCGGGCATCAGCGGCACGGTGTAATCTATCACCTGATTTCCCCCGGGAACAATAATATTTTTCTTAGCGGGCCGTTTTCGGGGGTGAAATTGAAGCTTTAAGCTTCCCTGGAGGGCTATATTTTACCCAATATGCTTTCATTCAATACCTTGCGTAGGTCCGACCCCGAAATGACGGTATCCGGTATCGGGAAAGGGCCGCGGAGCGCCCCGGCGGTCGATCAGTTCCAGCCGGGAGGGGTCGGCCACGATCCGGCCGATCGGGGTCAGGGGGGTGGTAAGTTCGGCCGGCAGCTCCCGGCAGAGTACCTCCGCCGACAAAGGGGGGAGACAGGCCAGCAGTTCGAACTCCTCCCCCCTCCCGGCGGTCCGGAGAACCGCCGCCGTCCCCCGGCGGCGGACCGGCCCGGGCACCGGGAGAGAATCCTCGCCGATCACCGCCCCGACCCCGCTCGCCCGGCAGATATGGGCGAGGTCGGCGAAGAGACCGTCGCTGATGTCGATCATCGCCGTCGGGGGCCCGAACTCCCCGAGGAGCCGGGCTTCCCGGAGCCGGGGGGTGAAGTTGAGATGCTTCTCCCGGGGCGGCCCGCCCAGGGTCCCGGTGACGCAGATCACGTCGCCCGGGCGGGCCCCGGAACGGAGAACGCAGCGGGATTTCTCCACCTCCCCGACCACGGTCACCGAGATCATCGCCCCGCCCGGGGAACGGAAGGTATCTCCGCCGACCACGGAGAGGGAGTACTCCCCGGACAGTTCGGCCAGGCCCCGGTAGATCTCCCGGCAGTATTCCACCGATCGGCCGGCGGGCAGGCCGAGGCTGACCACCGCCCAGAGCGGCACCCCGCCCATCGCCGCGATATCGGAGAGGTTGACGGCCAGGGCCTTCCTCCCGACCCGGCGGCCGGAGACCCGGGAGCGGAAATGGACCCCCTCGGCGATCGAGTCGGCGGCGATCAGGAGGTAGCGGCCCCGTTTCCCGCCCCCGACCACCGCCGCGTCGTCGCCGATCCCCTTGACCACCCCCTCCCCGGACGGCAGCAGCCGGGAGAGGGCCCCGATCAATCCGAACTCGCCGAGCTCTTCGATCCGCATAGTCTCCTCCGGGAAAAAAGTGATTTCCTTCCGCCGGGAGGGATTATAGTATAGGCGGCCGGACAAACCGAGGGAATTATCCCGGCCGGGGCCGTCTGACCGCCGGCCGCCAGAACCCGACTGGAGACAACCGATGCCCTTTAAGTTCAGCGAACGCGAGATACCCGGGGTGAAGGTGGTCGAGTACCGGAAGTTCGACGACCCCCGGGGGTTCTTTATGGAGACCTTCCGGTCGAAGGAGTTCGCCGAAAACGGGATCCGGCTCCCCTTCGTCCAGGACAACCTCTCCCGCTCGGTCCGCGGAGTGCTGAGGGGTATGCACTACCAGAACGAACCCGCCGCCCAGGGAAAGCTGGTTCTGGTGTTGCGGGGGGCGGTCTACGACGTCGGGGTGGATATCCGGGAAGGGTCCCCGACCTACGGGAAGTGGATTGGGGAGGTCCTCTCGGACGAGAACCTGAGAATGCTCTACCTGCCCCCGGGGATAGCCCACGGATTCTGCGTGCTCAGCGAGGAGGTGGACTTCTTCTACAAGGTCACCGCCGACTACGCCCCCGGCCTCGATCGGGGCTTCGCCTGGAACGACCCGGAGATCGGGATCGAGTGGCCGGTCTCCGACCCGATCCTCTCCGACCGGGACCGCCGGCTCCCGCCCCTCCGTCAGGCCGACAACAACTGCGTTTACCGGCCTCTGTAGGGGCACGGTATACCGTGCCCCCGTCGGCCGGCGGCGGAAACCCTATTCCAAACCCTGTTCCGCCGCGAAGACCCGGCGGAAATTCTCGGCGTAGGGCGGACGGATGATCCCCCGCTCGGTGACGTGGGCGGCGATCAACTCGCCGGGGGTGACGTCAAAGGCCGGGGAGCAGGTCTTGACCCCTTCCGGGGCCAGGCGGGTTCCCCCGATGATCGTGATCTCCTCGGCCGGACGTTCCTCGATCGGGATCTGGTCGCCGGAGGCCAGGGAGAGGTCGAGGGTGGAGGAAGGCCAGGCCATATAGAAGGGGATGTTATGGGCCCGGGCCAGGAGGGCGACCCCGTAGGTCCCGATCTTGTTGGCCCCGTCGCCGTTGGCCGCTACCCGGTCGGCCCCGGTGATCACCAGGTCGATCTTTCCCGTCTTCATCAGCCAGGCGGCCATATTGTCGCAGATCAGGGTGACGTCGACCCCTTCCCGTCCCAGTTCCCAGGCGGTCAGACGGGCCCCCTGGAGGAGCGGCCGGGTCTCGTCGGCGAAGACCCGGAAGCTCTTTCCCCGTTCCCGGGCGACATAGATCACCGAGAGGGCGGAACCGAAACCGGCGGTGGCCAGGCTGCCGGCGTTGCAGTGGGTGAGGACGCCGGAGCCCTCGGGGATCAGCTCCGCCCCGGCCTCGCCGAGCGCCCGGCCCATCTCCCGGTCCTCGGCCAGGATCGCCCGGGCTTCGGCCAGCAAAACCTTTTTCAGCTCGGAAGCCGGCAGTTCCCGGTGTCTCCGGCCGGTCTCCCGCATCCGTTCCAGGGCCCAGAAGAGGTTGACCGCGGTCGGGCGGGAGGTGGCCAGGTAATCGGCGGCCGCCTCCAGTTCCTCGAGCAGGCGGGCGGAGTCGACAGATGAGGAGCGGTTGATCTCCACCGCCAGCGCCCCGGCGGCGGCGACCCCGATCGCCGGGGCCCCCCGGACCCTGAGGACCCGGATCGCTTCCCACATCTCCTCCTTGGTTTTGACCTCCCGGATCCGGCACTCCGCCGGGAGGAGGGTCTGGTCGATGAGCCGGACCGCGTCGTCTTTGATTTCCACCGTCGGGATCGTCATTGGTGTTCTCCTTTTCGGTTCAGGCCAAGCGGTAATAAAGGATGGTGAAGGCCAGGATCAGGGCGTTGTGGAGGCCGTGGATGAAGACCGGAACCAGGAGCGACCCGGTCCGGTGATAGGACCGGGCCAGGAGCACCCCGAGCCCGAAGATCGGGATCAGCCCGACCCAGTTGAAATGAAGAGCGGCGAAGAGGGCGGCGG
>PWXJ01000012.1 GCA_003561965.1 PVC group bacterium | reverse complement strand
GCAAACCAGGCTGCCCTGCAATGCACTGGCCGGCGGCCTGTGCCACTGCCTGTTCAGCAAACCTAGCTACCCTGCAATGCACAGGCGGGCCGCCTGTGCTACCGCCAGCGGCCTGTGCCACCACATAATCAGCTCATAATCCGGTTTAATGTTCGGGGTCGAGGCCGAAATACCGGACCAACCCGGAGACGTCTCCCGCCAGTGGCCATTTTATAACCTCCCGGGCCGCCCGCCGAGACTTTTCCGCGAATTCTTCCCCCCGCCGGCGGGCTTCCTCGAGGCACCCGCCTTCCCGGACCAGCCGGGAGATTTTTTCCAGCCGGGCGGGAGGAGGAGAGCCCCGGGCCAGTTCCCCGGCGATCCGAGGGTCGCGGGCGGCGTAAACCAGGACCAGGTTGGGAACGCCGTTGCGAAGGTCGGCCAGCGGCTTCTTCCCCGAACGATCCGGACCGGGGGCAAAATCCAGGCAGTCGTCGGCGATCTGATAGGCCAGGCCCAGGTTCCGACCCAGGCGCTTGAGGACCCGCATCCGCTCCGGGGAGAAGCCGGCCAGGATCGCCGGCGCCCGGCAGCAGTACTCGAAGAGCGAGGCGGTCTTCAGCCGGATGATCTCCAGGTAGGTCTCCTCATCCCGGGAGAAACTCCCCCGCTCCCGGGTCTCCAGGATCTCCCCCGCGCAGATCTCGGCGACGGTGGCCAACAGCAGGTCGGTCAGTTCCGGTACCCGGAGCCGGTTGACCATCGAGATCCCCCGGCTGAAGAGGAGGTCGCCGTAGAGCAGGGCCGGGGCCGCCCCCTGGAGCCGGTCCAGGGTCGGGAGGTCCCGGCGGAGCTCGGCCCCGTCGACCACGTCGTCGTGAATCAGGGAGGCAAGATGGATGATCTCCACCGCGGCGGCGGCCGGGACCACTCTGGCCCGGGGGACACCGAAGAGCCGGCCGAGGATCAGGATCAGCTCCCCCCGGCGCCGCTTCCCCCCGTCGGCGGGGACCCGGCGGCTGAACGGCTCGAGGAAGGGGTGGGGCGGGCGGAGGGCGGCGGCGATCTTCCGGTCGAGCGCCGACAGCTTCCGGTCACCGGGAGGCATTTTCATAGAACGATTATACCCGCGATCAGGCAGAGATGGTAGAGGTTGTAGGTTTTGATCATCAGCCGGCTGGAGCGGGCGAAGTCCCCTTCCCCCCGAACCGCCCGGGCGATCTCGGCCGCCGCCCCGGCCGCCGGGAGCAGGCTGAGAAAGGCCAGCAGGGCCAGCGGAGGGAAGACCCCGGCCAGAACCCCGACGGCCGGAACGGAGTAAGCGAGAAAGAGAAAGAGGTTGACCCAGATCCGCCCACCCCGCGGCCCCGCCCGGACCACCAGGTTCCTCTTTCCGGCCCGGGCGTCGTCGGCGGTATCGCCGAACTCGTTGGCCGTCAGCAGGGCCGCCATTATAAACCCGGGCCCGAGAGAGAGCAAAACCGCCGGGCCGGAAAGGGCGCCGGCCGCCAGGAGGTATCCGCCCCCGGTGAGCAGCGGACCGAAGGCCAGCCCGAGGGCCGCCTCTCCTCCGCCCCGATAGACCAGACGCAAGGGCGGAGCGGTATAGGCCCAGGCGATCGCCCCCCCGGATACCACCAGGACCGGGAGAAGAAGATTCCCCAGGTGGAGGGACAGCAGGATCCCGAGCAGGAGAGCGGCTCCGAGGCCGGACCAGGCCGCGGCCAGGACCGCCCCCGGCGCCACCGCCCCCTCCTGGATCGCCCCCGAACCGCCGTAGTGCGGCAACCGCTTCCCGGCCGGACGGTCGGCGGCAAAGCGCCAGTCCCAGTATTCGTTGAAGAGGTTGGCGGCCAGGTGGACCGTCCCGGCCCCGACCAAGCCAAGCAGGAACAATAGCGGACGGAACGGGTACCGGAGGTGGAGAGCGAAGGCCGCCCCCAGGCAGTAAGGGAGGAGGCTGGCCGGAAGGAAGTTGGCCCGGGAGACCCGGATCCAGCGGCCGAGTCCGCCGGCTCTCCCCCCGCCGGGGGAACCGTTTGGCCGTCTTCTATTCATCCGGTCCTTCCGGGGGCCAGAGCGAAAGCCCGGTCCGGTCGTCGTAACCGCGCTCCAGCTGCCGGCCCCGGATTTCGTCGATACGACATTCGGCGGCGAAGATAACCGTCCCCGGGCAGAGATGGCCTCCCCGGGTCTCGCCTGCGTCATCGGCCAGGACGACGTGGGCGTGGACGAAGACCTCGCCGTCCTTGAGCGAGATATTGCCCAGGCAGGAGCAGATCTCCAGCGGCTGGTCCAGGTCCAAATCCCGGTAAACCCGGGCGGCCTGGTCGTAGAAACCGATCCGGGCCCGGCTGACCGCCCCGATCGCCGAGACCGTCCCGGTCCGGACCCCCTCCCGGCGGGCCAGGCCGGTCAGCTCGTCTAAGAGATCGCCGCCGTGGGGCAGCCGGCGGATAATGACCTTTTCTCTCTTGGACATAATTAATTAACCTTGTGAAGAATCGCGCCCTGAATTTAGCATATTTCCCGGCGGGGGGAAATGCCTACCTTCCCCGGCCCCGGGAATATGCTCGCCTCCCCGTCCGCTCCCTGATACAGTTAATTAACCGGTTGGAGTTATTCACTTCCGGAAGAAAAGATCAATTTTCCAAAGGGGGTTCGTTATGCTGAAAAAGGAAGATTTCGCCATCAGGACACTGGGGGAGGCCCGGGTCACCTCGCCGATCCAGTTCTCCACCGTCCGGGGGGACGGGATCGTCAATTTCATCGGCGACGACGTCACCATCCCCTACTCGATCAGTTCCGACACCGAGCCGGAGCTGCGGGACCTGGCTTTCGAGAGCGCCGGACCGCGGCGGATGATCTACTTCCAACCCGGGGAGGTGACTGCCGGGATTATGACCTGCGGCGGGCTCTGCCCGGGTCTCAACGACGCCATCCGGGCAATCGTGATGCAGCTGCATTACAAATACGGGGTGGAAAAGATCCTCGGAATCCGCTTCGGCCAGCAGGGACTCGACCCCGATTCGGGGGCCCCTCCGGTCGAACTCACCCCGGACGGGGTCAAGGATATCCACCTCCGGGGCGGGTCGATGCTGGGGACCTCCCGGGGGGCGGTCGATCCGGAGGTGATGGTCGACACGCTCCGGCGCCACGGGATCAACCTCCTCTTCAGCCTCGGGGGGGACGGGACCCAGAAAGGCAACCACGCCATCTTCCAGGCCGCCGAGCGGAAGGGGTGGGAGATCGCCGTGGTCGGGGTCCCCAAGACCATCGACAACGACATCAGCTTTGTCTACCGGACCTTCGGGATCGACACCGCGGTCACCATCGCCCGGGAGGCGGTCCGCTGCGCCCACTCCGAGGCGGTCAGCGCCCACAACGCGGTCGGGCTGGTCAAGCTGATGGGACGGCAGTCCGGGTTCATCGCCGGTTTCACCACCCTGGCCGCCAACGACGCCAACTTCTGCCTGATCCCGGAGATCCCCTTCCCCCTCGAGGGGCCCGGCGGTCTGCTCGAACTGCTGGAGGCGAGACTCGACCGGCGCCACCACGCGGTGATCGTGGTCGCCGAGGGCTACGGGCAGGAGATGCTCAAACGCGCGGAGGAGGCCGCCACCTACGACGCCTCCGGGAACATCCGGCTGGGGGATATTGGCTTCTACCTGAAGAACCGGATCATCGAGCATTTCCGGTCGAAGAATATCCCGATCGACCTCAAGTACATCGACCCCAGCTATATGATCCGGTCGGTCCCCGCCAACGCCAACGACTCGATGTTCGCCGCCGCCCTCGGCCGGCGGGCGGTCGACGCCGGGATGGCGGGCAAGACCGACCTCCTGATCGGCTACTGGCACGACTACTTCACCCACGTCCCCCTCCCCCTGGTCAACTCCCGGCGGAAACACGTCGACCCGGAAGGGGAACTCTGGCGGGAGGTCCT
>PWXJ01000141.1 GCA_003561965.1 PVC group bacterium | reverse complement strand
CCCCCTGCCAATAGAATCAGAATGATGAAGCCGGCTAAATAACAGGCCTTCCGATTGAATCTCAATGCTGTCATCGTATATCTCCTCGCCTATCTTTCCCGACTTGACGATAACTGTACGATTCCCGGATTACGCAAACCGCTCGGCTTGAGCTTAACCCGCTCTATCCAACCTTGTGTTCAAGCGGAAATGCCCAGTCCCGAGATTTTTCCATTGTGGGCGATTGGAATAAATTTTCAAGGGAAATCAATTGGTATATTGTCACAAGTGGTTGCCCCGCAAAATACAGAATATCCGGATAGCGCCAGGCGTACCGGCGGGCATCTTTCCGGGGGCGGCAGCAACCTGCAACCCGGGCCGGCGACGAAAATATTCCTTGCCCGGGACCACACTAGTAATTACGATTCAGCCCTGTTGGAAGGGACGGAGATTGCCGGTCCGGTTGCTCAACTGTCTGTCGGAGATAGTCGGGCGGATTCTTTGCCGGACGCTCTTCTCCGAGAGCCTGCTTTATATCGGCGTCAAAAACAGGTGAACAAGACAATTATGCCAAGCCGGGGCTCCGGCTTTCACAACGGGAGAACTGTCTGCCGATGAGAAGTGGAGTTAAAGATCTTGGTTTGAGTTTCGGGTCCAGGATCATCACCTCCATATCCGCCCTTGGGGTCCAGCTCGTCCTGGCCTGGTTTCTGGGGACGGCGGGACGGGGGTCGTATGCGGTCTGTCTGCTTTTTTCCGGTCTGCTCAGCGTCGTTTTCTTTATGGGCTGCCAAATGGCCGGGATTTACTTCGTCTCCTCCCGGCGTTTCAGCCTCTCCGAAGGGATCGTTTATACCCTGATCTACGGCGGGTTTGGTTCGCTCCTCGCCATCCTGGCCGGTCTGGTTCTGATGCGGCTCCCGATCGCCTTCTTCGACAAGGCGGACCGCCCGGAGCTTTACCTGGCCCTGGCCTCCATCCCTGGCTTCCTTTTCTTCACCGTTTTCAGCCATCTCTTCACCGCCATCCGGCAGTTCGGCTGGTATTCCGCCGCCACTCTGCTCCGGGGTTTCGGCCTGCTTCTCTTCACCCCCCTACTGCTCCGGTTCTTTTACTCCGGACCGCCGGGGGCGATTACGGCGATTATCGTCACCGACCTCTTGGTCGTGGCGTTCTGCCTGGTCGTCTTTCGATGGAAGTTCGGGTTAAAGCCGGTGGCCGTCCGGATGAAAAATCTCCTGGCGATGTTCCATTACGGAGTGCGTTACTGGATCGGGGTGATCAGCAACCAGATGAATTTCCGGATCTGTACCCTGGTACTGGCCTTCTTCGTCGCCCGGGACGAGATCGGTATCTACGCGCTGGCCGTAGGACTCACCCTAAAGATGCAGATGCTCCCCGACGCCCTGAAGATGGCCCTGATCCCCCGCTCCTCCTGCGAAAAGGATGGCCGTCGGGAACTGGTGGCCAGTTGCGCCCGCCTGACCGGGCTGGTTTCCTTTCTGCTCCTGGCGGCTTTCATCCTCCTGGCCCGGCCGCTGATCGCCCTCTTCTTCCCCGAAGCCTTTTCCCCGGCCGTCCCCCTCATCCGGATACTGGCTGTCGGCTTCTTTATCCGAACCTGGGGAAAGTCGCTGGAACCCTACCTTATCGGCCGTGACCGGCCCGGGCTGGTCTCTCTCAGCGTGACCGTCGGGATGGCGGTCAATGTCGGCAGCCTGGTATTTCTCCTTCCCCGTTTCGGCCTGGCCGGGGCGGCCTGGAGCGTGGTCCTGAATTACCTGGTCAGTTCCGCTATCCTGACCTACAATTTTCGTCGGTTCTCGGAGTTGGACTGGCGATCGATCTGGAAGCCGAAAACCGGCGATTTTTCTTTCCTGGCCGGGCTGACCACCTGCCTTTATCCCGGGAAAACTCTGAATAAAGGAGATACTGGTCGGCAATGATTTCTCTACTGGTAGCGGGAGATCTCTGCCCCATCGGCGGAAACCTCCCCCTGTTCGTGAATGGCGAGGCCGCCGGACTCTTCACCGACCTCCTCCCGGAGTTCGAGCGGGCGGACTTCTCGATCGTCAACCTGGAGTGTCCCCTGGTCCGGGCGGAGCAACCGATCCGGAAGATCGGACCGGTCCTCGGCGCCCCCCGGGAGAGCGTCCGGGGACTGGCGGCGGCGGGGATCGACGCAGTCAACCTTGCCAACAATCACATCCTCGACCACGGCCCGGACGGACTGCTCAGCACGCTGGAGGCTTGCCGGGAGAACGGGATAGTGACTGTCGGGGCGGGCCGGAATATCCGGAAGGCCCGGGAGGTCCTGGTCCGGAAAGTGAAAGGAATCCGGGTGGGCGTTCTGGCCGCCGCCGAACACGAGTTCGGTTTCGCAGGGACGGACCGTCCGGGGGCCAATCCGATCGACCCGATCAGCCTGGTCCGGGAAATCGACTCCCGCCGCGGGGAAATCGATTTCCTGTTGGTCCTCCTCCACGCCGGGAACGAGCACTACCCCTACCCCCGCCCCGGGCTGCGGGATCTCTGCCGGTTCCTGGTCGAGCGCGGCGCGGACGCGGTCATATGCCAGCATTCCCACGTCCCCGGTTGTTGGGAATTCTACCGATCCGGGCATATAGTTTACGGCCAGGGAAACTTTCTCTTTGATCTCCCCGCCCCTCATTCGGCCTGGAAGCAGGGAATGCTGCTCCGGTTCGAAATCGCCGGCCCGGGCCGAACGAAGATGGAACTGATCCCCTGCCGGCAGAACAGAGGAAAGCCGGGAGTCGTCCGGATGAGCCCGGAGGAGGAGAAGATATTCCGGGAGGGATTCTTAGCCCGCTCGGAGGAGATCCGGGACCCGGCCGTGTTGGAAAAACGCTGGCGCAAATTCTGCCGACGGCAGGAACGTTCCCTCCTGCACCTGCTTCACGGGAGGAACTCCCTTCTCCGCCGGCTGGCGGCGCGGGCGGGTTTCTCCGGCTGGCTCGATCCGCCGGGGCGAAGCCGGAACCGCCTTCACCTGGTCCGCTGCGAGTCGCTTCGGGAAGCCCTGATCTCCGTCCTCGAGCGGAGATCGGGAGACAATCCTGACGATTAACCCCGGACCACGCTTTCAGATCTTCTGGAAAAGACCTTAACCCTTTTTTCTCCGGGCCGGTGATAGAACCGATTCATAAGCCGCCCGGTACTTCCTCGCGCAAGCGTCCATCGAGAATACTTTCCGTAATTCCCGGGCCGCCTCTCGGGCCTTCCGGTGGAACTGATCCTGATCATCCCGGACTCGGAGCAGCGCACCGGCCAGGTCTCCCACATCATCCACCGGCGTGAGAATCCAGGCCTCGCCTGGAGACAAATCACTGATCTCCGGGATGTCGGAAGCGATCACCGGAAGCCCGCAGGAGGCCGCCTCGGGCAGGACGTTGGGCAAGCCTTCGTACCGTGAGGGGAAGCAGAAGACGTCGGCGGCCTTCAGCGCCGGCCAGGGTTCCGGCTGCTGGCCGAGAAAAAGCGTCCGGCAATCGACCCCCAGCCGCCGGGCGAGGCTCTCCAATTCCCCTCGCAAGGGTCCGTCCCCGACCAGGACCAACCAGCACCCGGACGCGTCGCCAAAGGCTTCGCCAAAAGCCTTGATCAGCACATCCTGGGCTTTCTGCATAGCCTCCAACCCCGGTCCTCCCGCGCCCCGGTACATTCTTCCGATATGAGCAACGACAAAAGCCTCCCCGGGGAGGTCGAGCGACTTCCGGGCCCGCTCTTTCTCTTTCTCCGTGGTGACGGACTGTTTCAGCAGGCCGCCGTTAGGTATTGTGACGATTTCGCTTCTCCGGCCGGCCCCCATAAAATCCTCATAGGCCTCGGCGACAACCGGGGAACAGGCGATTGTCCGGTGGAAAAAGCGGTCGAGCAGCCGCACCGCCCCGGCGTGGCGATAGCCGCGGATGTCGCTTATCGTCAGGCGGCGGAGATAGCGCGCTCCGCTTCCGCGGGCGAGGACCCGGGCCGCCGCCGCTAGAACTTCCGCCGAGTAAAGGTTGGCCTGGACTATATCCGGGCGCCACCGGCGGATCAGACCGGCCAAGCGGACCAGGTTCATCGGCGAGCGGACGTTGAGCCCCTCCGCTCCGATGACCTCAATCCCCGCCGCGCGGAGACGGGAAAACAGAACCCGGCCCCGTTCGCCGCGAATCCCGGCCAATAGGAAGAACTTCACCTCGTCCCCCAGCCCGGCCATGCCAACCCCGAGATTGGTAACGAATCCTTCCGCGCCGCCGGCGGAAAGATTCGGAAGGACCTGGAGAACTTTCATCGGTCGGCGGATTCCTGCCATAAAGGTTTCAAAGTTTTAAATGACGGCAAATCATATTACGAGATCCGATCGAGTCTTCCATCCCGGGCCGAATCCCCACGGGGATCGGTCTCCAGCCCATCTTCCCCTGTCATCGACCGCAGGGCGGCCAGGAAGATTTCCGCGACCCGGTCCCAGTCGATGAAGTATCCCTCGGCCCGTTCCCGCCCCGCCCGTATCAATGCCTCGGCCGTCCCCGGACTGTTCCGGAGGCGCATTATCGCCTCCAGGACAGAAGCCGGCGCCCAGGGATCGAAGTAGAGGGCGGCTTTCCCGCAGACCTCTTGGGCAAAGTCCAGATCGCTGGTCAGGATGGGGACACCGTAGTTCATCGCTTCCAGGTAACTGCCGCTGAATACCTCCATCAGGGAGGGCAACAGCAGGGCGTTAACATTACGGAAATAGTTCTCCAGTTCCGGCTGGAGCCAGCGGGAACCGATATTGACGATCGTCCCTTCGAGCCCTTTTTCCCTGATCCGGCGCAACAATCCGCGAACCGCCGGATGATCTTTTCCGGAAACGGTGAGGAAAAGCACCGTCCCCCGCAGTTCCCGGCGGTAGCGGTCGAAGAGGTCGACCAGGACCTCGATATTCTTGTGGGGATAGTACCTGGCCAGGCAGAATAACTTGAAGCGGTCGCCGTAGGTCCGGAGCGGCTCCGGAACCGGGGCCGGACCGTCCAGTTTCCGGATGAACCGGGAAACGGCATTGGGGAGGACCGTGGCAGGGCCCGGATAACCGTAAATTCTCCGGATCCGGTCTTCCATCACCCGGGTGGGAGCGAACAGCATCCGGACCCGTCCGAGGTCCCGGACAAAGAGACGCCGCTTAAGATAGATTCTCAAGAAGGCTTTGAAGCTAATGGAACGTCCGAAGTGCCGGCGGGGATAGACGAGATGGGGCCAGTGGACGAGGATGGCCTGTGGCGCCGATGTTTTCCCCTGGTAAGCTACCCCCCCCAATCCGGCGATGACTTTCGGGCGGAACCTCTCCAGGCGCGCTGGGAGGGTCCGGCGCTCAAAAAGCCACCGGCCCATCCAGGAATGATCCTCGAGCGGGACGATTTCCCGATCCGGAAGACCCCGGCAGATCGTTTCGTACCCCCGTTCCCCGGGAACGCTGACCAGGTATTTTTCGTCCGGGGCGATCCTTCCCAGGGCGGCGATCAGGTTCTGTCCGACCGATATGCTTCCGCCGCCGCGGAGGGCGTGGGAGAGTAAGGCTATTCTCATCGGCTTGTTAGGTATTCTCCCGTTGATTATCCCGGTCATTCCGCTTTCGTTCTAACCCCAGATCGCCCCGAACATCTTCGCAGCCGCGACCCGGATGGGCGAGTAACATTAAGAGGGGGGAGGTCTTTCGCCATCCGGTAAGCTATTCCCCGATTCCGGATATAAACTTCCCGCCAGACGGTTCTGGGTGAAGGCGATGACGCCGAGAGCGATCCAGACCGGCCGATGGGGGAGAATGTCTCCGATCAGGCCGTAAACCGCCAGGGCAACCAGAAGACCGAGCATTGCCGTATTCTCCAACCCCGTCCCCCGGCCCGAAGCGAGGATGACACCCCGTTTGACCAGCATCGCCAGGGCTCCGAGAAAAAACGCCAACCCGACGATCCCGAACTCTACCAGGATACGCAGGTAGGTCTGGTGGGGACAGTACAATCCGAGCAGTTCCGGACTATAGGTTTCCCGGATGGCCTCGGTCGCCCGGGCCAGCCCCAGCCCCAGGGTGAAGTAACTCCCCGCCTGCCGGAGGTAGTCCGCCCAGAGAATCGGCCGGAACGCCGTATGGCTCTCCTGGACTTCTCCGGTAAAGACGGTGAAGAGACGGCGGGGTATGGTCAGAAATATTTCCTCGGGGAGGAGGGCGGCGGCAACCAGTAGCAGGCAGAGAAACAGGACCGACCAGCGAATTTTCTTCAACAGCGGCAGATAACAGGCGACCACCATCCCCCCACAGGCCAGGGCCGCCAGGGAATTCCGGGAGACCGAAGCCAGTATCCCGTAGAGGCCGGCCAGGATAAAGAGAAAGCCGGCCGCCCTGGTCCGACGCCCCACCCCGCTATCCAGGCAAACGGCCAGGTTGAGAAAAAATCCTAACAGCCCGGCCAGACCCAGGGCGTTAGCGTTGAGAAAACCCCCGGTAGCCCGGTAAAAACCTATTGCGCCGTGGGACCATACGTGTCCTCCCAGGAACAGGGAAAGGGTAAATCCCGAACCGTAAGCCAGGGCGAAGAGGTGGAGTTCGCGCCGGTTCTGCAACAGCGAACTGACGGCATACGCCGTCAGCAGTAGGAGAAAGAAACGCGTGACCGAGTAACCGCGGGAGACGCCGGGGAGCAAAAAACCGTCCTGATAGTATACCACGCCCGTATATTCGAAGATAAAATCTTCGGGGAAGACGAAAAGGTAGGCGATGACGGTGTGGACCAGGATAAAAATGCAGAAAAGGTTATACTGAGTGGGGAACGCCCCGAACCTCTTCTTCCCCAGTAGGAGCCAGTACCCGACCAACCCTGCCGAAAGGACGGCAAATAGCCGGGAAAAGTTGAGAAAGACCAGGTGTTGGAGACCCGGCCCCCAGGAGAGAAAGAAAGCGACCCCGAAGAGAAAAAACAGCCTGATCGGCTCGGGAGGATTGGATTTCGATATTGTCACAATATCCGGAGTCGAGGCTTTTCGATCAAGGTTTGAAGGGAACTGGGTACAGATGGGCAATCAATCCTTGCGAATTGCTTGGGCCGACGGATTCTCCGATCCGGGATAAGCTTCAGTAGTCCAGGTCCGGCTGGCGCAATTCCGGAAGACCCAGGGCGTCAACCAGGTGCAGGTATTCCGGCCAGAAATGTCCTCTGTGCAGCCGGAGGGACCGGTCAAAGTACCCGGGGCAGTCGTGGACCAGCCGCGACACGTAAGTATAACTGATCTCGCTGAAGGCCGGTTTATTATCCGGGTCACGGATAAAGTCGTAAGCCATCGACTGAAACTTCATCTCCCGGGAAATCTTCAGGGCGATCTCGACGCAGCGGAGATCGACCCCCTCCGGGTCGTATTCGAGCAGCCCGCTCCCGGAGGCCCGGAAATCACCGGGCCGGACCCGTCGGCGGTAAACGAAGGCCCGGTCCCCGATCACGGTGACCCGGGTATCGCAGGTATTATCCGGCAGAAACTTCTGGAAGAGGACGTAATTTTTCTGGACCTGCCAGAAGGGGGAAGCGTCCAGTCCGCGGCCGCGCCGGTAGAAATTTCCCGCCAGGTGATGGAGTTCCCGGCCGAGGTTGAAATGCCGGAAACGGATCGATCCGCGGTGGCGGAACTTCTCGGGGAGAATGCCGCGGCCGAACATCCGCCGGATCAGTTTCTTCGCCGCCGCCGGGCCGTTGACCAGGATAACGTTCCGGGAACCGGCCCCGCCCCGGAGCTTGAACACCACCGGGTAGTCGGCTTCGGCCGCCCACTCCAGCGCCGCCCGACGGTCCCGGAATATGTAACTCTCGATTATCGGGTAGCCGAGGGGCTTGAGGAGCAGGTATTGTCTGATCTTGTCATCGTAATGCCAGCAGGTATTCCAGTCCGGGAAACAGGGAACCCGCAGGTGGTTCTCGACCACCGGCAGGAGATCGAGAGCCAGCTGCCGGTCGGAGTCCCACTGGCACCAGCGGAGGATGAAAAGGTCGAGATCCCGGAGCAAGTCCCAGAAATCAGGTCGGGTGTGGTCCAGCCGGAGAAACTTGATCCCGTTGTGGGCGAGAATTTTCTCGTAGGCCGTGTTGACGGCAAGGTCTTTCCCGTTGGGATCTCTGGTGCGATAGATCCCGACCCTGATCTTTTCCCCCCGCGCCGGCAAATTCAACCTTATTCCGGATCGCGATGGCCCGGGTCCGCCCGCCAGCCGAGGGAAATCCGCTCACCGTGGCGGCGGCGGTTGCCCGGATCCCAGAAACTGGTTGACATATTGTAAGGGATCGGCTGAGCGTCGATCCCGTGCGAGATGAGAACACACCGGCCTGCGGGCCAATGGTGGGTACGAGGGAAGGGATGGAAGCCCCAGACCTCGGTATCCCTTCTCCGCGCCTCGGAGAGTAGGTCCAGGTGGGCCTCGTCCACTTTCCCGTAGAGATAGATAGCGCAATCATATTCGAGGGGACGAGCGAGGCAGAAGAGATAATCGACCCGGTACCGGTTCTCCCCGATCTTCCGGTAGTCAAACGCCCTCAGCTCGGCCTCCTCGGAGATTTTTCCCGGCGCAGTGATCTTCTCCAGGAGCCGCGCGGATCGTTTCTCGAATGCTTCCTGCGCAATCGGGCAACTCCAGCAATCCCCTTCCAGACGATAGAGTTCGAAGATATCCACGGCGCGGTTGATCCGGTCGAGCAACGAAGATCCGCTATCGCCGCGGCGCCAACCGAGGTAAACCCAGTCCCAATCCTCGCTCCCTGGGGCTTCATCCTGGTATAGTTTAAGAGCAATACTGTAAGGGATATCGGCGCCCTGGAGGTGGTGTGAGATATAGATATATTCGCCAACCTCCCACTGGTCGGCGGACGGGACTGGACGGTGAGCCCAGACCTCGCTCCTCCGGCCGGCCTCTCTCATTGCAGGTGAGAGAGAGTCGATATCTTCCGGCAGCACCCCGCCATAGATGGAGATCCGGAGATCGGCCGGAAGAGGCTGCCTGGCCCGAAAGAGATATTCAGCGCGGTACCGGCCGGGGCCGACCCGGAGGTAATCGAAGGCCAGCAGGTCAACCTTGGGGCCGGGGCTGCCCAGCTCCGGCTGTTCGGTCAGGATCTCCTCCCGACGACGGTCCAGTTCCGCGATTACCGCCCGGTCCACTCCTCCCCTGAGGATGTATTCCCTCTTCATCCTCTGGAGATCAAAAACGGATTCCGTTCGATTGATTGCCAACCGCAGCTGATCGGCCGGCAGAGCTTCCCCGGTGGTGGTCGACTGGAACCAGGCCGGATCCTCCGGCGCCCGGGAACAACCGCCGCCGAACGAACCTGCGCAAAGCATAACCGCCGCCAGGGTAAAAGCCAGAATTGATATCTCCTTGTTGACAGCTGATAACTTCAAACAATTCATCCCGTCCTCCTTTCTGCTAAAGTTGACACCACCCTCGCCGGATCAAGCCGGGTTGCGAACACCGTATCACAAAATCCGCGGGGAAGTCAATACCGGACCCTCCTTTTCTACTGAATTGGCCCCCCCCGATTCGGTATTCAACCAGTTGCCCAGAAAGTATCGCCCCTCTACCCGAGAAAAGGTGCCCGCCTAATCCGGACTTTCCTCCGTCCGAAAGAACCATATCGGACCCCGGGCCTCGCCGTAGCGGCCGATCGCCCTGACCCGCCAGAAATAGGTGGTGGAGGGCAAGAGCCTTCCCGGCGGGCGACCCCGGCTTTGTCTCAGGCCGGCCCGGCCCGGGAATTCGGGTTCTTCTTCCCCGGCTTTCCAGAAGAAGAGATCGTAAGAAGTGGCGGCGGAACAGTCGGCCCACTCCAGGATAAGACCGTCCGGGGAAACCCCGGGTTCCCGATCTCCCGGAGATGGTGAAGCCGGCTCGGCCACCAGGCTCCGGGCCATCTTCTCCCGAATCATCGCGGCTTCCTCGTTCCTCCCTTCGTGCTGATAGAGGCGAATCAGGGTCTGGCCGAAGTAGGGAGCGTGCGGGTTGTAGCCGAAGGTGCGGAGACCTTCCTCCAGGAGGTCCCGGGCCCGGTCGAGATCCTGTCGCCGGAGAGCAATCTCCGCCAGGAACATCAGGCTGGTCCGGTCGGCGGGATGGAGAACCAGCGCCCGGCGGGATAATTCCTCGGCAGCGTCGTAATGGCCCAGCCTCACAGCCATCCCTGCCAGCTGATGCAGGGATATATGCCTCATATTGGCATCAAAGAGCATTGAGGGAATCACCCGGTCGGCCAGACGGTTTAACCGGATCCCGGCCTTGATCCAACTGCCCGGTAGTTCTTTCCGGGCATAATCCAGTACCGACAGGGAATACTGATCCGGGTTATCGATTACCTGCTGAAGCTGCAGAACCTTGTTTATCTCCAAGCTTTCCTTCCTCAACACAAGGTCGCCCCGGATGGTGTAGCCGACAGCCAGGGCGAACAGCAGAAGCCCGCCGGAAGCAAGGTAGTTGCCCGCCCGGCCCAGAGGGGCTGGGATATTAATTCGCCAGACCGGCTTTTCCCCGGGGAGGCTGTTGAGCAGGGCCACCACCCCGGCCAGCCAGATTTGGGTGCTGACCTTTTCCGAGGTGAAGGTGGTGAACTGCATAACGGCAATCCCGACCACCGACGCCCCGGCTGCCAGGTACACCACCCTCATCCTCCCTTTCCAGGCCAGGCGGATGAGTAGAAAGAAGAACAGGGCGAAGATGAGCACCCCCGGGACTCCGAGATCGACGTAAGCTTGGAGGTAATCGTTGTGGACTTCCCAGTTCAGGGTCTTGACCTGCCCCTCCCGGTCCAGCGGGGTGGCGACAACTGGGAAGTTGCCGAAGCCGGCGCCCAGCAGGGGGTCGGTAATGCCGAGAGTAGGGCGCCAGAAGGAGAGCCGCTGTTGGGGATCAAGAAGGCTCCGAGCGGTATGGCCCAGATCGACTTTCCTCCGGAATGATCTTTCCGCCCCGGCGGGAGGACCTACCCTATAGACAGCTAGGATGGTGAGAAGGGCTGGCAGTACCAGGATGGCCAGCCTTTTGATTCGTGGAATTACGTACCGGCCGCCACCCGCGGCCGCCAGGTAGAAAAGACCGGCCAGCAGGCCGACCCAGGCGCCCCGATTCCTGGCCAAAAGAATGAAAGACAGGCTCAGGACAAGTGCGACCAAGGGAACCACAGCCGCCCAGCCCCGCCGTCGGAAGAAGTATCCGAGAACGAATGGAAAAGTAACCATCAGATACATACTGGCGTAATTCCGGTGTCCCAGGGTGGCCCGGGGAACCGCGGTACCGGGGAACGAATTGACCAGGGGGAAGGCGGGCAAGAAATACTGCAGAATGCCGATCACCGAAACCAGTGTGATCAGGATGGATAAAGCCAGCCAGAAAAGTTCCGATTCCCAGAAACGGGTCCTCCGGGCCAGGAGGTAGGCAAAGGTAAGAACGAGGAGTACCAGCCAGCGTTCAAAACCGGGGCGGAAAGCAGGCGCCCAGGCCAGGGAGAGGAGCGCCCAGGCCAGATAAACCAGCCAGACCGCTCCCAGGAGGGTGAGACGGAACGATACATCTTTTAGCGGGGGAAGGAGGACCAGGCCGATCCCCACCGTAAAAACCGCCCAGAAGGTCTTGGGCAGGAAGTTGCCCGACATCATCCCGGGCAGCGTGGCCAGAACAACCAGGGAAACCGCCAGCCAGATCAGGGCTCCTCCGGCGGGCCGGATATCCGATGGTGGTAATTTGCGCCGGTGAGCCTGCATTTTCGCCACCTGACTCCAGCCGCCTTCCCGGTGAATCCTCCCCAGTTCAGGCGGACGGTTTGTCCGGGACACCGGGTTCAGGTGAGCTGACGGCCTCGCGGAGGACCAGGAAGAGGGAATAGACGAGGAAACTGAATATAATCGAGATCAGGACGGTCCGGGCCCGGCGGGGCGAGACCTTGATCGGGTCCAGCTCCGCCCCGTAGAGCAGAACGGTGCCGCTCCGGGAGACATTCTCCATCGAGACCCGCAGCAGGGCCACCTCCTCCGCCCGAGAGGCCAGGGAAGCTCGGACATTGGAGAGGTTGTCGAGATCCCGTTTCTGCCGGGCGACGGCATCTTCCCCGGCGTACACCTGTTCTTCCAACCGGGTGACCCGGACCGCGATCCCTTCGAGAGAGGACCTCTTCGCCTCCAGTTCCGCCGCTCCCAGTTCCAGTTCTTTCTCCAGGCTCTCGTATTTTTCGCGATCTTCCCGGTAGGAAAGGGCGTAGTAATCGAGAAGCCCGCTGTCTCTTTCGATCGCCGTCCGGTATACCCTCTGCCGGGCGGCCAGGGAGGCGATCTCCCGGTTCAAGTCGGAGGCTTCGCTGCGCAACTCCTCCAGGCGTTCCCGGCCCTGCTCGATTTGACTGTTCAACCCCTCGACCCGTCCGGCCAGGCGGGCGGTCTCGGCCCTGATCTCTTCATAGACCGGGTTGCTGACTTCCGACTCCAGGGTCGGCAGTTCCGCGATCTGGAGATTATTGCCCCGGATCAGCGACTCCATCAGCAGGTCGTCCCCGACCGATTTCCGGAGTATGATCTTCGGGTCGAGCTCGGACAGTTCTTCCCGGAGCTTCTCGTAATTGGGCTGGACCCGGGCAAGCTGATTTCGGGCCTCCACAATCTCCCGGACAGTCTGATCGATCTGGTCCCGCAACACTTTGACCCGGGCCCGCTTGTACTCGATCTGGCTTTCTTCCTCGAACTCGGCCAGGGCTTCCTCGTTGCGGGCCAGGCTCCGGATCGTGCGGACAATCCTCCGCGCCAGCGGGGTATCGGGCGGGACATACCCCGGATCAGCCTCTTCGTCGCCGCTGAAGAGTTCACCGATCCAGACCCCGTCGATCTCCTGTTCGTTGAGGCGGGCATCCCGCCGCCGGAGAATCTCGGCCCCGGTGGCGGCCCGATCTTCCAATTCAAGCGTCCTTTCCAGCAGCCGGGAGTAGATTTCCCGGTTGTGTTTCAGGTCCTGCCGGTTCACCTCCAGGTTGGCTTCCAGCCTTACCTCGGTATAGCGATTCTCGCTCTCCAGCAGGGACCGGTTGACCTCTTCGTACATACTGTCGGTGAAGGTCCCCAGTTCGTCCACCCCGCTCTGGTAGATTTCCCTGGTCACGTCGAGGACCACCTCCGCCCACCTGTTGGCGATCTCCTTGGAGAGAGAAGGGTCGGAGGAGGTGACGGTCAGCTTGACCAGGGGCAGGAGGACTCTCTCCCGGCCCTGCTCGTATTGGACCCGGGTCGAGAGCATATGCTGAAAGGCGGCAAAAGCGATCCGGCCATCGAGAATCCCCTCTTTCCGCAGGACGTCGAATAGCTCCCGTTTCACCCGGGTAGACTCGATCAGCGAGCGGAGGGTCTCCACCCGTAGCGGAGAGATCTCCCCGGTGACCGGGACCTCGGGGCGCTGGACGGTGATCGCCGCCGTCGAGCTGTACTTGTTCCGGGCCAGGAGCGAAAACCCCCCGACCACGACCCCGACCGCCAGGGGTATAACCAGCAACCTAAGCCGGTTTCTATATAGTATCCGCAACACACTGATCTCGTTCATCTCGCCTCCGGTTCTCCGATTATTTTCCCAAAGGTTATCCTGGTATATGGTACTCACCGGCATATCCGATGTCAAGCCGGCCGGCATTTGAAATTGACAGGGACCGGGGCGAACTATAGGCTTCCCTCGTTATGCCGAAAGCGGTTTCCATAATCCTCCCGACCTATAACGAAAAGGATACCATCGAGCCGCTCCTGGCTGAAATCGCGGACATAATCACCCCCGGCTCCGAGATCATCGTGGTCGATGACGGCTCCCCGGACGGGACCGGGGAGATCGCCTCCGGGCTGGCCGCGCAGGATCCCCGGATCCGGGTCCTGAAGCGGAAGGAGCGGGGGTTGACCTCCGCCCTGCGGGCCGGTGCCGAAGCGGCAATGCACGAGACGGTGATCTGGCTCGACGCCGACTTCGCCCATCCCCCGGAGACCATCCCCGACCTGATCGCCGCCGACGAAAGCTTTGACATCGTCGTCGCCTCCCGTTACGTCCCGGGAGGGCACGACGGGAGGAAGGCCCCGATCCGCCGCTGGGCCAGCGTGGCCCTGAACCGGGTCGGGGGTTTCTGGGTCGGATCGAGGATCCGCGATCTCTCCAGCGGCTTCGTCCGGGCCCGGAAGTCCGTGCTCGACGCCCTCCCCTTCCACGGCACCTACGGCGACTACTGCATCAACTTCCTGGTCCGGGCCGAGCGGCGGGGATACCGGATCGGGGAGATCCCTTACACCAATTCCGAGCGGGAGCGGGGCTACTCCAAGACCGGCTCAAACCCCTTGATCTTCCTCCGTTATGTACTATTATATCTCCAGACCATCATCAAACTGAGGAAGGACCGCGATGAATAAATTCGATGAGACGAAAAGCCGGGAGGCCCTCCGGAGGGCCTCGACGATGGCCGGGCCCGAGCCGAACACACCGGAGGGGGTGGAGATCATCCCCGTCTGCCAGCCGACCCTGGAGGGGAACGAGAAGAAATACGTGAACCAGTGTATGGACACCAACTGGATCTCCTCCCGGGGAAGGTTTGTCGACGAGTTCGAGGAGAAGTTCGCCAATTACTGCGGGGT
>PWXJ01000060.1 GCA_003561965.1 PVC group bacterium | reverse complement strand
CGGGGCAAGCCCGCCGGGGGCGGGACGGAGGAGCGGGACGGATCCCTTTGAACTTTCGCTCCGGCGGGGCAAGCCCGCCGGGGACGGGACGGGGGGGCGGGCCGGAATCCTTTGAACTTCCGCTCCGGCGGGGCAAGCCCGCCGGGGGCGTATCGCTAACGGGGAAGGCACGGCCAAAGGCTTTTACACTTTCGCCCCTTCGGGGCGAAAGTCAGCCCAGGGCTTTCTTGACCGCCTCGACCAGGAAGAGGCAGAGCTTTTCGGTCAGGTCGTCGGTCGGGCCCTCGACCATCACCCGGCACATCGACTGGGTGCCCGAGTAACGGAGCAGGACCCGGCCTCTTCCCTTCAGCCTGGACTCGACCTCCCGGACGGCTTCCTGGACGGCGGGGATCTTCTCCAGGGGGCGCTTCTCCTTGACATCGACGTTGACCAGCTTCTGGGGGGAGAGCTTCATCAGCCGGGCCAGGGTGGAGAGCTTCTTCTTGTAGAGCCTCATCGCCGAGAGGAGCTGGAGGGCGGCGATGATCCCGTCGCCGGTGGTGTGGTGGTCGTGGAAGATGATATGCCCCGACTCCTCGCCCCCGATCACCGCGCCCTTCTCCTTCATCATCTCCAGGACGTAGCGGTCGCCGACCCTGGTTGCCAGGTGCTTGATCCCCAGCTTCTTCAGGGCCAGGCCGAAGCCGAAGTTGCTCATCACCGTGGAGACGACCAGGTTGTTCTGGAGCAGCCCCGCCTCCTTGTACATCTTGGCGCAGATGGTCATAATCTGGTCGCCGGTCAGGACCTTCCCCTTCTCGTCCACGGCGATCAGCCGGTCGCCGTCGCCGTCGAAGGCCAGGCCGACGGCCGCCTTCTCCTCCAGGACCCGGGCCTGGAGATCCTCGGTATGCTGGGAACCGCAGTTGTCGTTGATGTTCTCCCCGTCGGGATCGTCGTGGATGGTGGTCACGACCGCCCCCAGCTCGGAGAAGATGATCGGGGCCACCTTGTAGGTCGCCCCGTTGGCGCAGTCGAGGACGATCTTCACCCCTTCCAGCGAGCGCTCCTCGGGAAAGGTCTCCTTGCAGAAGACGATGTAGCGGCCGATCGCGTCCTCGATCCGTTTCACCTTCCCGATCTCGCGGGCGGTGGGGCGGATGTCCCGGATCTTCCCGGTCAGGATCAGCCCCTCGATCTCGTCCTCCTCGGAGTCGGGGAGCTTGTAGCCGGTCCGGGAGAAGATCTTGATCCCGTTGTCCTGGTAGGGGTTGTGGGAGGCGGAGATCACGATCCCGGCGTCGGCCCGCATATTCCGGGTGATGAAGGCGATCCCCGGGGTGGGCATCGGGCCGACCAGGAAGACGTCGACCCCCATCGAGCAGATCCCGGCGGTCAGGGCGTTCTCGACCATATAGCCGCTGATCCGGGTGTCCTTGCCGATCACGATCCGGTGACGGCGGTCCTGGTGCTCCTTGCAGACGTGGGCGGTGGCCCGCCCGATCTCGAGAATCATCTCGGCGGTCATCGGGGCGATGTTGGCCACCCCCCGGACGCCGTCGGTACCGAATAACTTACCCATAATCTTCTCCTTTTCCTGGATTATTTTTCACCGCAAAGACGCAAAGGACGCAAAGTTACGCAAAGTAAAATTATAGTTTCAATACCGGGACTCGCAATGACTTATTTCGGATAGGAATCTATATCCCGCCCCCCCCATTAACTATAATTCCCTCTCTGCGTTCTCTTTGCGTCCTTTGCGACTTTGCGGTGAATTATTTTTTCTGATAGCGGTAGCGTTTGATCTTGTGGGTGGGGGTCTTCTCGAAGGCCTCGCCGTGGAGGCGGATCGCGGCCAGGCGGGAGTAGGCCGGGAGCCGCCGGTTGAGCTCGGCCCGGTTCTGCTCCATCCGCTCCCGGATCCATTCCCGGCTGTCCTCCTCGCCGGCCCGCTCCCCGTCGACCGCCTCCCAGTCCGGGTAAACCAGGGCGGTCAGCCGGCCGTTCTCCTCGACGACCAGCGCCTCCTGGACGTAGGGCATCACGCTGAGCCGGCTCTCGATCTCCTCCGGGTAGATGTTCTGGCCGGAGGGGCCGAGGATCATATTCTTGCTCCGGCCCCGGATGTAGAGGAACCCGTCCCCGTCGATGGTCCCCAGGTCACCGGTCTTGAGCCAGCCGTCCTCGCTCAATACCTCCCGGGTGGCCTCCCGGTTCCGGTAGTAGCCGAGCATCACCCCCGGCCCCCGGGCCACGATCTCCCCGGGGACCCGGGCCGGGTCGGGGGAGTCGATCCGGCATTCCAACCCGGTGATCGGCCGGCCCACCGACCCCGCCCGGTGCTCGTACCAGGGGGAGTAGCTGATCAGGGGACCGCACTCGGTCATCCCGTAGCCGACGGTGACCGGCAACCCGATCCGCTTGAGAAAGTTCTCCACCTCCCGGTTGAGGGAAGCCCCCCCGACGACGATCTCCTGGAAATTTCCGCCGAAGGAAGCGGAAAGTTTCCGGTTGATCTTCTTCCCGACCAGGGCCGAGAGAACCGGCAGCCGCATCAGCAACCCGGCCGGGCCCCGCAACTGGGGGGCGATCCGCTTCTTGTAGAGCTTCTCCAGGATCAGGGGGACGAAGAGGATCAGGGAGGGCCGGACGTCGGCAAAGGCCTCGAGCAGGATCTTCGGGGAGGGCATCCGGCCGAGAAAGGTGACGTGGCAGCCGACCGTGAAGGGGAAGAGAAAATCGAAGCTGGCGGCGTAGGCGTGGGCCAGGGGGAGAAAACCGAGTGTCCGCTCGGTCATCTTCAGCCGCATATTCTCCCGGGCGAAGTTGATGTTGGCCAATAGGCTCCGGTAAGGGAGAAGCGCCCCCTTGGAGAACCCCGAGGTCCCCGAGGTATAGACCAGGGCCGCCGGATCGTCCTCGTCCCGGTCCGGAGGCAGGGAGAAAGCTTCTGCGGTCCCGGCGGCGGACTCCTCCTCCCCGCCGGGCCGGGGGACCCCCTCCGGAGGGCGGCGGCACCGGGAGTAGAGCGGCTCCAGGGTGTCGAGGGAGACGACCGTCCGCAGGCCCTCCAGCCGGCCCTGCTCGATCCGGGCGGCCCGGTCGGCGGCGGCGAAGAGGATCACGCTCTCCGAGTGGCTGATTATGTGCTCGACGTCCTCGTCGCCGAACTCGGGGAGGATGGGGACGATCACCGCCCCGGAGGTGACGGCGGCCAGGTAGACCAGGGCCCAGTTGACCGAATTGGTCCCGACCAGGGCGATCCTGTCCCCCGGCCGGATCGAGCAGCGGCGGAAGTAGTCCTGGAGGAGAAGGATCTCCCGGCCGGCCCGGCCGTAAGTCAGGGTCCGGCCGCCGTAATCGCTCAGGGCCGGCCGGTCCCAGTAACTCCTGATGCTCTCCTCGAAGAGTCGGTTGAAAGTTGGAGAGGTCATATCTTGCCCCCCGGCTCGATCTTCTGTTAAAATGATAATTTAGCTGACACTCACCACTTGAAGTCAAGGACAAAGATTTGACGCCGAACCCGTATCTGATCGCCGTCCTGGTCATCCTGGCCGGGAAGTTCCTGCTCGACCTCCGGATCGAGACCCTCAACCTCCGGCACTTCGACCCCGACCTGCCCGAAGAGTTCGCCGGGGTTTACGACCCGGAGAACTACCGCCGGGCCCGGGACTACCTGGCGGACCGGACCCGGCTCGGGCTGGCCGGGAGCGGGACGATCACCGCCCTGACCGTGGCCTTCATCCTCCTCGGCGGGTTCACCTGGCTCGACCGGGTCGCCCGGGCGGCGGCCGGGGGCGAGATCCTCCGGGGCCTGGTCTTCGCCGGGATCTTCTTCCTCCTCTACTCCCTGGCCGGTCTCCCCTTCGCCGTCCGCCGGACCTTCGGGGTCGAGGAGAAGTACGGCTTCAACCGGACCACCCCGAAGACCTTTATCCTCGATATCCTCAAGGGCTGGGCGCTGGCGGCCCTGATCGGTTCCGCCGTCCTGGCGGTGGTGATCCGGCT
>PWXJ01000090.1 GCA_003561965.1 PVC group bacterium | reverse complement strand
GAGGCGGTCGACGCCAAAAACCAGGGCGACGCCGCCGTCTACCAGGCGGAGAAGCTGCTCCAGGACAACCAGGATAAGATCTCGGCCGAATCCAAAGGCAAGATCGAGGCGGCCATCGAACGGCTGAAGGCCGCCCTCAAGGCGGAGGAGGTCGAGGAGATCAAGTCCGCCACCGAGGCCCTCAACCAGGCCTGGCATTCGATCAGCCAGGAGATGTACCAGCAGACCGCCGGCCAGCCCGGGGCGGAAGCCGGCCCCGGCGCCGGGCCCCAGGCCCCGCCTCCTCCTCCCCCGGGCGGAGAAGGTCAGGCCCCGGAAGGCGAGGTGATCGACGCCGAGTTCGAGGTCGAGGACGACGAAAAGAAGTAATGCGCTGAGTCACTGCGAAGTCACCAGGTGTCCTTCAGGTCCTTTCAGTCCTTTAGGTCCTTTCCAGGAAAGTCATCGCAAAGGAGGTGGTGTCCAGTCAATATAGTCAACCAGCGAAAACGGGAAAACATCGTGTAATCAAGTATCAATGTGAAAAGGAGGAAAGAAGAATAATGAAGATCACACCTTTGGGCGACCGGGTTCTGGTCAAGCGGCTGGAGCCGGCGGAAACCAAGAAAGGCGGGATTATCATCCCGGAGACGGCCCAGGAGAAACCGATGGAGGCGACCGTGATCGCCGTCGGGACCGGCAAGGTCCTCGAGGACGGCACCAAGGTCAAGTTCGAGGTGGCCAAGGGCGACCGGGTCCTGATCGGGAAGTATTCCGGGACCGACGTCAAGATCGACGACGAGGACTACCTGATCCTCAGCCAGGACGACATCCTGGCCATCGTGAAGTAACAACCGGAAAGCGTAAAAGGAGAAAACAACAATGACAGCCAAGCAGTTGAAGTATGACGAACAGGCCCGACAGGCGGTTCTGCGCGGAGTGGAGCAGCTGAGCCGGGCGGTCAAGGTCACGCTGGGCCCCAAGGGGCGCAACGTGGTCCTGGACAAGAAGTTCGGTTCCCCGACCATCACCAAGGACGGGGTGACCGTGGCCAAGGAGATCGAGCTGGAAGATCCCTTCGAGAATATGGGCGCCCAGCTGGTGCGGGAAGTCGCTTCCCGGACCTCCGACGACGCCGGCGACGGCACCACCACCGCCACCATCCTGGCCGAGGCGATCTACCGCGAGGGCCTCAAGAGCGTGACCGCCGGGGCCAACCCGATGGCCGTCAAGCGAGGGATCGACAAGGCGGTCGAGGCGGTGGTCAAGGAGTTGGAAGGGATCAGCAAGACGGTCGGCGACCGGTCCGACATCACCGCCGTCGCCACCATCTCGGCCAACAACGACGCCAACATCGGCCAGCGGATCGCCGAGGCGATGGACAAGGTCGGCAAGGACGGCGTGATCACGGTCGAGGAGGCCAAGGGGATCTCCACCTACCTCAAGGTGGTGGAAGGGATGCAGTTCGACAAGGGCTACCTCTCCCCCTACTTCATCACCGACGCCGAGAAGATGGACGCGGTGCTCGAGGATCCCTACATCCTCCTCTTCGAGAAGAAGATCTCCAACCTCAAGGATCTCCTGCCCCTGCTGGAAGAGATCGCCAAGACCGGCCGGGCCCTGCTGGTGATCGCCGAGGATATCGAGGGCGAGGCCCTGGCCGCCCTGGTCGTCAACAAGATCCGGGGCACCCTGAAGGCCTGCGCCGTCAAGGCCCCCGGTTTCGGCGACCGGAGAAAGGCAATGATGGAAGATATCGCCGTCCTGACCGGCGGAAGGCTGATCTCCGAGGACCTCGGGATCAAGCTGGAGAGCGTCGGGCTCGACGACCTCGGCCAGGCCAAGAGGGTGGTGATCGAGAAGGAAGACACCACGATCGTCGAGGGTCAGGGAACCACGGCCGACATCCAGGCCCGGATCTCCCAGATCCGCAAGCAGATCGAGGAGACCGACTCCGACTACGACCGGGAGAAGCTCCAGGAACGGCTGGCCAAGCTGGCCGGGGGAGTGGCCGTGATCAACGTCGGGGCCGCCACCGAGACCGAGATGAAGGAGAAGAAAGCCCGGGTCGAGGACGCCCTCCACGCCACCCGGGCCGCGGTGGAAGAGGGGATCGTCCCCGGAGGGGGCGTCGCCCTGCTCCGCGGAGCGGCCGGCCTGGATAAGGTCAAGGCCCCCGGCGACGAAAAGATCGGGGTCCGCCTGGTCAAGAAGGCCCTCGAGGCGCCCGCCCGCCAGCTGGCCGACAACGCCGGCGTGGAAGGAGCGATCGTGGTCCGGGAGGTGAGCAAGGGCGAAGGTGATTACGGCTACAACGTAAACACCGACAAGTACGGCCCGCTGCTCCAGGAAGGGATCATCGACCCGACCAAGGTGACCCGGACGGCGCTCCAGAACGCCGCCAGCATCTCGGGGCTGATGATCACCACCGAGTGCCTGGTCACCGAGATCCCGGAAGAGGAGAAGATGCCGGCGATGCCCCCCGGCGGAGGAATGGGGGGTATGGGCGGTATGATGTAATTTAAATCCCCGCGGGGATTTAAATCGGTCCAGAAAAGCGGTCCCCGCTCCGGCGGGGGCCGCTTTTTTGATTAGCCGCCCGGGGGTATGTGGTAAAATCGAATTGGACATTTATCGTCCGGGGAAAAATACGGTTGTTTTTCAAAATGAGCCTGAACGGGATACTCTGGCTGGCGCATCTCTTCTTTCCCCGGGAGTGCGTCCACTGCGGGGTCCTTCTGGATTTCCGCGAGCGGGACTACCTCTGCCCCGGCTGCCGGGCCCGGCTCGAAACGGTGCCGGAGCCGGTCTGCGAGCGGTGCGGGGTCCCCCTGGAGATCCCCGCCGGGAACCCGGCGACCTGCCCGGACTGCCGGGAACATTCGCCCGCCTATCGCCGGGCCCGCTCGGCCCTGATCTTCTCCGGTCCCGGCGGTTCCCTGGTCCGGGCCTACAAGTACAGCGCCGGCCCCTACCTCTCCGGGGCCTGTCTCCGTCCGCTTTTGGCCGGGGGGGAGAGATGGTACGACTGGGAAAAATATGACCGGGTGGTCCCGGTTCCCCTCCACCCCAGGAAGACCCGGGAGCGGGGCTTCGACCAGGCGGCGGTCCTGGCCGCCGGGCTGAGCCGGAAGACCGGGATCCCGCTCGACCGGAAATCCCTGGTCCGGATCCGTTATACCGGGACCCAGACCCGGCTCAGCCGGAAGTCCCGGAGGGAGAATATCCGGGGGGCTTTCCTGGTCACCGGGAGAGACCGGGTCCGGGGGGCTGAGGTTCTGCTGATCGACGATGTCCACACCACCGGGGCCACGGTCGGCGAGTGCGCCGAGGCCCTGATCGGGGCCGGGGCGGCGGAGGTCGATGTCCTGACCCTGGCCCGGGCGGTGTCCCGATGAGGCTCCAGAAGTTCCTCTCCCGGGCCGGGGCCGCCTCCCGGAGAAAGGGGGAGGTCCTGATCGCTTCCGGGCGGGTCCGGGTCAACGGTCGGACGGTGATCGAACCGGGTACGGTCGTCGACCCGGATACCGACACCGTGGAGGTCGACGGCCGGAAGGTGGCGGCGGAGGAGAAGGTCTATATCCTCCTCCACAAGCCGGCCGGGTATCTCTGTTCGCTCCGGGACCGGTTCCGCCGGCCGCTGGTGACCGACCTGCTCGGGGATATCCCCCAGCGGCTCTACCACGTCGGCCGGCTCGACCTCGACTCCGAGGGGATGCTGCTGCTGACCAACGACGGGGATTTCGCCCAGAGGCTGACCCACCCCCGGCACCGGGTCGAAAAAACCTACCGGGTCCGGCTGAGCGACCCGCTCTCCGGCCGGGCGGCGGAGAAGCTCCGGCGGGGGCTGGAACTGGAGGACGGTTTCCGGACCGGACCCGCCCGGGTGGAGATCGTCTCCCCGGACCGGCGGGAGGCGGAGATCGTCATCCGGGAGGGGAAGAAACGCCAGGTAAAGAGGATGCTGAAGGCGGCCGGCAACCGGGTCACCTATCTGCAACGGACGGCGATCGGCCCCCTCCGGCTCGGCGGACTGGAGAAAGGAAGATGGCGGAGGCTGACGGCGGAGGAGGTGTCGCTGTTCACGGATAACAACACTGAAGGAGGTTGAACAATGGACGTCAGCAAATTCACCCTGAAATCCCAGCAGGCCCTGAAGGACGCCCAGGACCTGGCCTCGGAAAACCAGCAGCAGGAGATCGCCCCCTCCCATCTGCTCCTCTCCCTGATCGCCCAGGAGGAGGGCCTGACCCGCCCGATCCTCCAGAAGCTGGCGGTCAGCCCGGATGAGGTCGAAACCCGGGCCCGGGAGAACCTGGAGCGGATCCCCCGGGTCCACGGCGGCGGGCCCCGGACCGCCTACCTCTCGGCCTCGCTGAACGAGGTTCTGAACACCGCCTGGAAGGAAGCCAAAAGCCTCAAGGACGAGTACCTCTCGGTCGAGCATCTCCTGCTCGCCCTGGCCGAGTCCGACTCCCCGGCCGGCCAGACCCTCCGCGGATTGGGGGTGACCCGGGACGGGATCCTCCAGGTCCTGGTCGAGATCCGGGGCAGCCAGCGGGTGGTCGACCCCAGCCCGGAAGAGAAGTACGAGGCCCTGACCCGGTTCGCCCGGGACCTGACCGAGCTGGCCCGGCAGGGCAAGCTCGACCCGGTGATCGGTCGCGACGACGAGATCCGCCGGGTGATCCAGGTCCTCTCCCGGAGGACCAAGAACAACCCGGTCCTGATCGGGGAGCCGGGGGTGGGGAAGACCGCGATCGCCGAGGGGATGGCCACCCGGATTATGACCGGCGACGTCCCGGAAGGCTTGAAGAACAAGCGGCTGCTGGCGCTGGATATCGGGGCCCTGATCGCCGGGGCCAAGTACCGCGGCGAGTTCGAGGACCGGCTGAAGGCGGTCTTGAGCGAGATCGAGAAGGCCGAGGGCCGGATCATCCTCTTCATCGACGAACTCCACACCATCGTCGGGGCCGGCGCCGCCGAGGGGGCGATGGACGCCTCGAATATGCTCAAGCCGGCCCTGGCCCGGGGGGAGCTGAGGTGCGTCGGTTCGACCACCCTCGACGAGTACCGCAAGCACATCGAGAAGGACGCCGCCCTGGAGCGGCGCTTCCAGCCGGTCTATATCGGCGAACCTTCGGTCGAGGCGTCGATCGCCATCCTCCGGGGGCTGAAGGAGAGGTACGAGGCCCATCACGGCGTCCGGATCACCGACCCCGCCCTGATCGCCGCCGCCACCCTCTCCGATCGTTATATCTCCGACCGGTTCCTCCCCGACAAGGCGATCGACCTGATCGACGAGGCGGCCTCCCGGCTGAAGATCGAGATCGACAGTATGCCGATCGAGATCGACGAGGTCGAACGGAAGATTATGCAGCTGGAGATCGAGAAAGAGGCCTTGAAGAAGGAGAAGGACCCGGCCAGCCGGGAACGGCGGGCCCAGATCGAGGAGAACCTCAACAACCTCAAGGAGGAGAGCCGGGGGCTGAAGGCCCACTGGCGGAACGAGAAGGAGGCGATCTCGGTGATCCGGGACCTGCTCTCCCGGCTCGACGAGCTGAAGGTGGAAGAGGGTGCCGCCGAACGGGCGGGCGACCTGGAACGGGCCGCCCAGCTCCGCTACGGTGAGAAGACCGAGCTCCAGAAACAGCTCGAGGAAGCCAACCGGAAGCTGGCCGAGCTCCAGAAGGACCGCCGGATGCTCAAGGAGGAGGTCGACGAGGACGACATCGCCGCCGTGGTCGGCAGCTGGACCGGGATCCCGGTCAGCCGGCTCCTGGAAGGGGAGATGGAGAAGCTGATCCGGGTCGAGGAACGGCTCCACCGGCGGGTGGTCGGCCAGGAAGAGGCGATCTCGGCCGTCGCCAACGCCATCCGCCGCGGCCGGGTCGGGATGTCCGACCCCAACCGGCCGATCGGCTCCTTTATCTTTATGGGGCCGACCGGGGTGGGGAAGACCGAGCTGGGCAAGGCCCTGGCCGAGTACCTCTTCGACGACGAGAAGTCGATGGTCCGGCTGGATATGTCCGAGTACCAGGAGCGGCACACCGTCTCCAGGCTGATCGGCGCCCCCCCCGGGTACGTCGGCTACGGCGAGGGCGGCCAGCTGACCGAGGCGGTCCGCCGCCGTCCCTACTCGGTGGTCCTCTTCGACGAGATCGAGAAGGCCCACCCCGACGTCTTCAACACCCTGCTCCAGATCCTCGACGACGGGCAGCTGACCGACGGCCAGGGCCGGAAGGTCAACTTCAAGAACGCCGTGGTGATTATGACTTCGAACATCGGCTCGCCGGTGATCCAGGAGTATTCCGAGCAGGGCAAGAAGCCGGAAGAGATGCGGGAGCGGGTGATGGCCGAACTCCGGGGTAGGTTCCGGCCGGAATTCCTCAACCGGGTCGACGACATCATCATCTTCACCAGCCTGACCCGGGAAGAGATCGAGCGGATCGTCGATCTCCAGGTGGTCTTCCTCGACCGCCGGCTGGCCGCCCGGAAGATGGTCCTCGACCTGACCAGTCGGGCCCGGGAACACCTGGCCCGGATCGGCTACGACCCGGCCTTCGGCGCCCGCCCCCTGAAGCGGCTGATCCAGAAAGAGATCGAAAACCCCCTGGCCCTGAAGATCCTCGAGGGCGAGTTCGCCGAGGGCGACCGGGTCGAGGCCGACTACGACCCGAAGGAGGACCGGATCGTCTTCCGGAAGAAGGAGGGAGGCAAGGGAGGAAAGTGATTAGTAATCAGTAATCACGAGTCCTACTGCCTACTGCCCACTGCCCACTGCCTATTCCGTCTCCCACCACTGGCGCCACTTGTCGGCGTACTTCCTGATCCAGTCGGCGGCGGCGGCCGAGCCGATATCCCGGCCGGCCTTCTCCGACTCGATCCACTTGTGCTTGAGGATCTCCTCCATCTGGTTCCGGGAGGAGAGGATGGTCCGCTTGGCCCGCCAGACCAGGGCGTAGTTCTTCTGCCAGTCCTCGATCGCCTCGTTGATCGAGACAAAGCGGTGGTAGCGCTGGGAGAGAAAATAGCGGTGGACCCGGATCGCCTTCCATTCCGCCGGGCTGAACCGGGGCTCCTGGACGGGGCAATGTTTGTCCTGCTTCTTCAATTTCTCCTGCTGTTCCCGCCACTTCCGGGAATAGCGTTTCAGCCAGTCCTCGACCGCCCGGCGGATCGGGACTTCGCGTCCGGCTTCCCGCGAGAGAAAATGCTTGTGGACGTGGACCGCGCTCCATTCCGCCGGGCTGAAACAATAATCAGATTCCGAAACCATAAGGCGACCGTCCGCCATCGGGGCGGGAAGAAAAATCCTGGATGGAAAATATAGCCGGGGGGTGATAATTTATCAACCCGAATTTCCTCCGTTGCGCGACCAAATTAGAAATGTCCGCTTATTACCAAAATAGAAATGTCCTCTTTTTCCGCCGAGGCCGCCTGACGCGGTAAAGACCTATGCCCGGTAACCAATCGGTATCCCCCGGCGAACTATTGATGTTCGGCTTCGAGGGGACTGAGATCAACGATCAGCTCCGCCGCTATATCCTCGAGTGGCGGATCGGGGGGGTGATCCTCTTCGACCGGAACATCCGCGACCCCGCTCAACTGGAGGATCTCTGCCGGGGGCTGGCGGAACTCCGCCGCCGGGCGGCTTCCGGACCGCTGTTGATCGCGGTCGACCAGGAGGGGGGGACGGTGGCCCGGGTCCGCCGGTCCGCGACCGTCTTCCCCGGCAATTTCGCCCTGGGCTTTTCCGGCACCGCCGACGACGCCTTTCTCCAGGGCCGGATCACCGGGGAGGAACTGGCCGGCTCGGGCATCAATATGAACCTGGCCCCGGTGCTCGACCTCTACCACCCCGGCGGGAGTTACAGCCTCGGGCTCCGCTCCCTGGGCTCCGACCCGGAACGGGTGGGACGGCTGGGGGCGGGCCTGATCGGGGGGCTTCAGGCATCGGGGGTGATCGCCACCGCCAAGCACTTCCCCGGCAAGGGGGCGGCCCGACGGGATTCCCACCGGGTCCTCCCGGTGATCGAATCCCCGCCGGCGACCCTGAAGGGCCGGGATCTGCTGCCTTTCCGAAGGGCGGTCGAGGCCGGGGTCAGGGCGGTGATGACCTCCCACGCGGCTTACCCCGGTCTCGACGGGGGAAAGATCCGGCCCGGAACTCTCTCCCCCGGCCTGATGACCGGGCTGCTCCGGGAGGAGCTGGGTTTCACCGGGGTCCTGATCAGCGACGACCTGGGGATGGGGGCGATCGGCGGCTATTGCCCGATCGGGGAGGCGGTCCGCTCGGGGCTGGCCGCCGGGGTCGACATCGCCCTGGTCTGCCATTCCCCCGAAGAACGGGAGCGGGCCTACGGGGAACTGAAGCGTCTGGCCGGGGAGGGAGAGCCCTGGAAATCCCGGTTCCGGGAGAGCGGGGAGCGGATCGCCGCCTTGAAAGCCGGGCTGGAGACCGGCCGGAAAATATCCCCGGCCGGGGGGAGCGGGGAGGAACTGGCTTCCCGGATCGCCCGCCGGGCGGTTACCTGTTCCTTCCCCCGGGGGGAGCGGCCGGCCCTGGAGAAGCGGTTTCTCCTGGTCTGTTTCCGGCCGGAGCGGACGGTTGAGGTCGAAAGCTCGGGGGAGGGTGAGGGGATGGAGAGTTATTTCCGCCGGGCCGGTTTCGAACCGGAGACGGCCGCGGTCTCTCTCGATCCCGGACCCGAAGAGATCGCCCGGGTCCGGGAGCGGCTGGCCGCCCACCGGTCGGTCCTGGTCACCTCGTACGACGCCTACCGCTTCCCCGGGCAGCGGGAACTGATCGCCGAGGTCCTCCGGACTTGTCCGGAAGCCCGGCTGGCCGTGGTCCGGGACCCCCGGGACATCCGTCTCTTTCCGGAAGCCGGCCGTCTCCTGGTCACCCGGGGGCACGGCCCGTATTCGCTCCGGGCCCTGGCCGACCTCCTGGCCGGCCGGGGGGGAGGCGGGCGGAGTTGAAGAACACCCATTTTATCGGGATCGCCGGGGCCGGGATGTCCGCCCTGGCCCAGCTGGCCCGCTGGGCGGGGGGGGAGGTCTCCGGCTCTGATCGCTCCTTCGACCTGGGTGAAAACGCCGGGCTCCGGGGTTGCCTGGAAGGGGAGGGGATCAGGATCTATCCCCAGGACGGCTCCGGGATCGGGCCGGCCGCGGCGGCGGTCAGCTCGGCGGCGGTGGAGTCGGATATCCCCGACCTGGCCGCCGCCGGGGAAAAGGGGATCCCGGTCCTCGGCCGGGGGGAGTATCTCCTCCGGCTCTCGCGAGGGAAACGCTCGCTGGCGGTAGCCGGGACCAACGGGAAATCGACCACCACCGCGCTGCTGGCCTGGATGCTGGAGGCCGGCGGCCTCGACCCCGGCTGCGCGGTCGGGGCCGCCCTCCGTTCCGGCTGGCGGGGCTGGGGCAACGCCCGCCGGGGCGGGTCGGATATCTTCTGCTTCGAGGCCGACGAGAGCGACGGCTTCCTCGACCGCTACCGGCCCCTTTACGGCGCGGTCACCAACATTACCCCCGACCACTTCTCCCTCGAACGGCTCCGGGAGACCTTCGCCCGGTTCGCGGCCTCCTGCCGGGAGGTGCTGGCGGTCAACAACGACTGCCCCGAATGCCGGGCCCTCCCCTCCGGTCCGGCCCGGAGGGTCACCTTCGCCGTCAATTCCCCGGCCGATCTCCGTCCCCGGGGGGTCCGGATCGAGAGGAATTCCTCCTTCTTCCGCCTCTCCGGGGTCGATTTCCACCTCCCCCTTCCGGGGCTCCACAACCTCTACAACTGCCTGGCCGCCGTTTCCCTGGCCCTCCCGGCCGGACTCTCCCTGGATGCCGCCGCCCGGGCGGTGGAGAATTTTCCCGGGCTGAAACGGCGCCTGGAGGTGATTTTCGATTCGCCGGAGTTGACGGTGATCGACGATTACTCCCACAACCCGGCCAAGATCGCCGCCGCCCTGGCCGCCGCCCGCGGCTATGGTTCCCACCTGACCGTGATCTATCGGCCCCACGGTTACGGTCCCCTGAAACGTTTCCGCCGGGAACTGGCCGAAGCCTTCTCCGCCGGCCTCCGGCCGGGAGACCGGATCTTCCTCCTCCCGGTCTTTTACGCCGGGGGGACGGCCGGGGCCGATTTCGGCAGTTCGGAGTTTTCCGCCGGCCTCCGGACCCCGGCCGAAGTCCGGGTCCTCCCCGACTTCCCGGCGGTCCTCGAGAACCTCCCGCCGGGCCGGGGGGTCTTCCTGGTGATGGGCGCCCGGGACCCGGGCCTCCCCCGCCTGGCCCGCCGGATCGCCTCGGAGCTGGGCGGTTGACGGAACTAGTACGAGCAGGAGTAGCGATATGAGCGGGAGTTATTCCGAGAGGACGATGGCGGATTACCGCGCGGCGCTGGAGCAACTCTACCGGCTGCGGCTCTTCGGGACCAAGCTCGGCCTCAACAATATCCGGCGGCTGCTGGAACTGCTGGGAAACCCCGAGCGGGACCTGGTCTTTTACCACATCGCCGGGACCAACGGGAAGGGCTCGACGGCCGCCGTCCTCCAGCGGCTGCTGATGACCACCCGCCGCCGGGTCGGGCTCTTCACCTCCCCCCACCTCGACGACTTCCGGGAGCGGATCCGGATCGGCGGCCGGATGATCTCGCCCCGGGAGACCGCCGCCGGGGGGGGGGAGATTCTCCCTCTCCTGGATGAGGTCGCCGCCACCCCCGGCTGTTCCCACCCCACCTACTTCGAGGCGGTCACCGCGCTGGCCTGCCGTTACTTCCGCCGGAAAGAGGCCGGGGCGGTGGTCTGGGAGACCGGCCTGGGCGGGCGGCTCGACGCCACCAACGCGGTCACCCCGGAAGTCTCGGTGATCACCTCGATCGGGCTCGAGCACCAGGCCTACCTGGGCCGGACCCTGGACCGGATCGCCCGGGAGAAGGGAGGGATCGTCAAGCGGGGCGTCCCCCTGGTAACGGCGGTGGAACCGGGCAGGGCCCTCGACCGGCTGAAAAAAATCTGCCGGAGCCGCCGTTCCCGCCTGGTCGAGGTCGCCGGTCTCTACCGGGTCCGGGTCCTCTCCCGGACCCTCCGGGGACAGCGGATCTCCGTCACCGGCCCCCGGAGGAGCTGGCCGGATATCTTCCTCCCCCTCCCCGGGGACCACCAGGCGGCCAACTGCCTGACGGCGATCGCCGCCTGGGAGACGGGTGAACCGGGAGCGGGGGAGATCTCCCCGGCCCGGGTTCGGCGGGCGATCGGCTCCGTCAGCTGGCCCGGCCGTTTCGAATACTTCCCCGGTCCGCCGGAGGTGATCCTCGACGGGGCCCACAACCGTTCCGGCGGCCGGGTCCTGGGGGCGACCATCCGGGACCTGCTCCCCGGCCGCCGGCTGATCCTGGTCCTCGGGGTCCTGGGCGACAAGAGCGCCCGGGAGATCTGCCGTCCGCTTCTTCCCCTGACCCAAAAAGTGATCGCCGTCACTCCCCCGAGCGCCCGCGCCCTGCCGGCCTCCCGGCTGGCCCGGGCCGTCCGGGGTGAAGCCGGCGGAAGAAAAATTCCGGTCCTGGCCCGCAAATCTCTTGAGGCGGCCCTGGATTACTGCTATCGTGAATATTTTCCCGGCCGGAGAGCGAATGGTCCTCCCCCGGTGATCTGCGTTACCGGGTCCCTCCGCCTGATCGGCCCGGCCCGGAGATTCTTACTCGAAGGTCAGAAGGGGCTTTGATAATGAGCGTGTCCGAGAAGACCGCGATCGTCAACGCGGTTCTGCTCCGGCCGGGCCGGCCGGAATCCCGGGAAGGTCTGCTGATCGAAGGTGGGCGGATCGCCCGGCTGCTCGAGAAAGGAGAAGCCCCTCCGGAAGGGGTATCCGCGATCGACGCCGGGGGCAATTATCTCGCGCCCGGCTTCATCGACCTCCATATTCACGGCGGGGGAGGGGATGACTTCCTCTCCGGCGGGAGCCGGACCCTGGACCGGATTTTTAAGTTTCTCCCCCGGTTCGGGGTTACCTCTCTTCTCCCCACGGTCTCCGCTACTGCCACCGGCCAGATCCGGGAGCTGGTCGGTTTGATCAAGTCCTACTATCGGGGAAAAGAAAAAGGGAGCCGGGTTCTGGGGATCAACCTGGAAGGGCCCTACCTGAGTATCGGTAAACGGGGGGCCCAGCCGCTCCGCTTCATCCGGCCGCCTTCCCTGGAGGAACTGAAAGAAATACTCCGGGAGGCCGGCGGGGCGATCAGGATTATGACCGTGGCCCCGGAACTGGAGGGGGCGATTCCCCTGATCCGTCTCTTGAAGCGTTCCGGGGTGGTCGCCGCCGTCGGTCACACCACCGCCGACTACGAGACCACCCGCCGGGCGATCCGGGCCGGGCTCTCCTACGCCACCCATATCTTCAACAGCTACCCTCCCCTCCATCACCGGCAGCCGGGGGCGTTGGGGGCGGTCCTGGAGTCGGACCGGGTCCGGGCGGAGCTGATCTCCGACGGGGTCCATCTCTCCCCGGTCGTCATCCGGCTGCTCTTCCGCCTCAAGGCCCTGGAAGACCTCTTCCTGGTCACCGACGGGGTGGCGGTTATGGGGAGGAGGCTGAAGAAATTCACGATGGGGGGACGGGAGGTCACCGTGGATCGCGACGGGGCCCGGCTTCCCGACGGGACCCTGGTCGGGAGCCTGCTGCCGATGAACCGGGCCCTGGCCAACGTGGTCGATTTCACCGGGATCTCCCTCTCCGACGCCCTGAGCCTGGTCACCGCCAACCCGGCCCGGCTCCTTTCCCTCGAGGATCGGAAAGGAGACCTCCGCCCGGGACTGGACGCCGACCTGGTCCTGTTGGACCGGAAGGGGGACGTCCGACGGACGATCATCGCCGGCCGGACCGTTTACCGAAAAGAACCGGCTCATCGTTAGTTCCGGAATCATTAAGTCTTTTGGGTGATTTTCGTCCTTTCTCTGCAAAAGGGTTAATGGTATTTTAAAACCGTAAAAGTCAACCAAGGAGGTTTGTATGAGAAAGTTATTGGCATCAAGCGCGGTGGTTTGTCTTCTGGCCCTGGGTTACGGGATATTCGTGGCGGAGGTATTCGCCGCTCCGAGAAAGACCATTGCCGTCTCCGAGTTCGAGAATAAATCGGGCTGGCGGGGCCGGTGGAGTATCGGCTGGGGGATGCAGGAAATGATGGCCACCGCCCTGATCGATACCGGCCGTTTCACGGTTCTGGAGCGCCAGGACCTCTCTTCGGTGATGGCCGAGCAGGACCTGGGGGCCAGCGGCCGGGCGGCCGAAGGAACGGCCGCCGGCATCGGTCAGCTGGGCCGGGCCCAGATCCTGATCTCCGGCGCGATCACCGAGTTCGAGGAGAAGAGGTCGGGCGAGGGGGCCGGAATCGGGATCAAGGGGTTCCGGATCGGCGGCAGCCGGGAACAGGCCCACGTGGCGATCAACGTCCGGATCTACGACACCACCACCGGCGAGGTCCTCGATTCCCTCCGGGTGGCCGGTTCGGCCGCCTCCGGCGGTTTGAAGGTCGGCTACAGCAGCCGGGATTTCGGGGGCGACCTGGGCGGTTTCCGGAAGACCCCGCTCGGCGAGGCGACCCAGGAAGCAATCAATGAGGCGGTGGCGAAAATCGCCTCCCGGCTGAGAGGCGTTCCCTGGCAGGGAGCGCTGATCCGGGCCGACGAATCCCGGGTCTACATCAACGCCGGGGGCGAGAGCGGGATCTCCAGCGGGATGGAGTTCGACGTTTACCGTCCCGGGGAAGCCCTGATCGACCCCGCCACCGGGATGAACCTGGGTTCGGTGACCGAGAAGATCGGCCGGGTCCGGGTCAGCACCGTCCAGGACAAGTTCTCGATCGCCGATGTCGTCACCGGTTCGGGTATGGAGCGGGGCGACCTGGTAAAATCGAATTGAGATGTTCCGCTGGCTCTTCAAGCTGGTCCTCCTGGCGGCGGCCGCGGCCCTGATCTATGGTCTCTGGCTCCTCTACCAGGAAAAATCCCCCGCGGAAAGAGCCGAGTTCCGGGAAGGGGTGACCCGGACCGTGAAGAGTGCCGGCGAGACGGCGGCCGAGGCCGGGCGGAAGGTGGTGGAGAAAGGCCAGCAGGTCTATGAAGAACGCCGGGAGGGGGAGAGGGAATAGGGGTCGCTTGAGAGTTCAAGACCGAGAAACTGTTCCGGTCTCCCCCGGCCGGTATTACCTCAAGACCTTCGGCTGTCAGATGAACCGGCACGACTCGGAGCTGGTCTCCGGGATCCTGGAATCCCGGGGCTGGCGCCGGGAGGAGGACCCGGCGGCGGCCGACCTGATTCTCCTCAATACCTGCAGCGTCCGGCGTCGGCCGGAGGAGAAAGTCTGGGGCCGCCTGGCCCGCTTCCGGAACTGGAAGCGACGCCGTCCGGGCCTGGTCCTGGGAGTCCTCGGCTGTATGGCCCAACTCCGGGCCGAAGAGATCCGGGAGCGGTTCCCCGAGGCCGGGATCGTCCTCGGCCCGGGAAACCTTCACCGGCTCGGCCGGTTGACGGACGGGGTTGTTCCCCTGCCGGAAGAAGGAGAGGGGGAGGATTTTTCCGCCGTCCCGGTCGTCCGGGAGAGCCCGGTCTCGGCCTGGGTCACGGTCAGCCGGGGCTGCGACAATTACTGCTCCTACTGCGTGGTCCCCTACGCCCGGGGGCGGGAGAT
>PWXJ01000021.1 GCA_003561965.1 PVC group bacterium | reverse complement strand
CGTTTGGGGTAGAGACCGCGGAGGGTCTTGAGGACGTTCTCCAGTCCGGCCGGGGTGTGGGCGTAGTCGACGAAGACATCGAAACCCCGCCCGGTCTCGACCCGTTCCAGGCGTCCGGGGATCCCCGGGCTCTGCCCCAGGGTTTTCAATGCCGCCTCGATCCCGACCCCCTCGCTCAGGCCGATAGCGATCACCGCCAGGGCGTTGGCGACGTTGTGCCTCCCCGGCATATTGATCCGGGCCGGGTAATCCCGGTCCCGCCAGCGGACCCGGAACCGGCTCCCTTTCCGGCCGGGAGCCAGATCAAAGGCGGAGAGGTCGGCCCGGGGGGAGAACCCGTAGGTGAACGCCGGGACTCGCAGGCCGTCGAGTATTCTTTTGGCCAGGGGATCGTCGAGGTTGACGATCGCCAGCTTCTCTTCCCGGGGGAGTGAACCCCGGTCCAGGGACTGGAAAAACCGGAGCTTGGCGGCCCGGTATTCCTCCAGGGTCCGGTGAAAGTCGAGGTGCTCCCGGGAGAGGTTGGTGAAGACGCCGGTCGAGAACTCGATCCCGGCCAGCCGCTGCTGGGAGACGGCGTGGGAGGAGACCTCGAGGACGGCGTGGGTGGCCCCCGCCCGTTTCATCTCCACCAGCAGTTCCTGAAGCCGGGGAGGCGCGGGGGTGGTCAGGCCGGAGGGGAGCTGCCGGGGCCCGATCCCGTAGTGGATCGTCCCCAGCAGCCCGGTGGGGATCCCGGCCGCCTCCAGGACCGCCCGGGCCAGGACGGTGACGGTGGTCTTCCCGTTGGTCCCGGTGACCCCGATCAGCTTCAGCCCGGCGGCGGGGTAGTCGAAAAACCGGTTGGCCATCAGGGCCAGGGCCCGCCGGGGGTCGTCCACCCGGATCTGGGAGAGGAGCCCGTTGACGGAGGAGGTGAACTCCTCCACCACCACCCCGACCGCCCCCCGGTCCTTGGCCTGGGAGATGAAGTCGGCCCCGTGGTGCCGGCCTCCGGGGATGGCGAAGAAGAGATCCCCGGGGGAGACCCGCCGGGAGTCGACGGCCAGGCCCCTGACCTCGACCCCGGTATTTCCCCGGGTTTCCGCCGACTCCAGGACCCCGGTCAGCGCCGACAGCTTCACGATCTCACCTCCCCCTCCGGCGGGTAAGGTTCCAGGTCGAGATAACGGATCACCCGCTCCCCGACCTCCCGGAAGACCGGGGCCGCGACCACCCCGCCGTAATAGGCCGGCCGGGGTTCGTCGACCACCACCAGGATCGCCAGCCGGGGCCGGTCGGCCGGGACCAGCCCCATATAGAGGGCCCGGTAGAGGGAGCGGGAGTATCCCCCCTCCGGCGCCAGTTTCTGGGCGGTCCCGGTCTTGCCCGCCACCGGGAAACCCGGGATCGCCGCCCGGCGGCCGGTCCCCCCCTCCATCGAGGCCAGCAGGAGGATCTCCCGCATCTCCCGGGCGGTCTCGGCCGAGACCGCCCGGCCCGGGTTTTTCTCCGGGGGACGGTAAACCACTTCCCCGGAGGAACTCTCCACCCGGTCGACGATCCGCGGCCGGACCCGGACCCCGCCGTTGCCGAGGGCGCAGAAGGCGGTCAGGAGACCGAGCGGGGTCATCGAGACCTCGTGCCCCATCGTGATGCTCCGGAGGGAGAGCGCGCTCCAGTTCCGGGGCGGCCGGAGCACCCCCGGCGACTCCCCGGGGAGTTCGATCCCGGAGTTTTGCCCGATCCCGAACCGGAGCAGGGACTGGTAGAGCTGTTCCCGGCCCATAATCATCCCCACCTTGGCGATCCCGATGTTGCTGGACTTCTGGATGATTTCCTCGAAGCGGAGGATGCCGTGGGGGCGGGCGTCCCGGAGGGGACGGCCCCCGATCCAGTAGGCTCCCTCCTCGCAGTAAAACTCGGTATCCCGGGCGACCAGCCCCGCCTCGAGGGCGGCGGCGGCGGGGAATACCTTGAAGGTCGAGCCGGGCTCGATCGGGTCGGTGATCGCCCGGTTGCGCCTCTCGTCGGCGGTAGCCAGCCGGTAGAAATTGGGGTCGAAGGTGGGCCGGTTGGCCAGGGCGAGGATATCTCCGGAGGAGGGTTCCATCACCACTATCGAGGCCCAGGCCGCCCCGTACTCCCGGTAGACCCGGTCGAGTTCTTCCTCGGCGATCGACTGGATAACCTCGTCCACCGTCAGGTAAAGATCGGCGCCGTCCAGGGGGTCGAGGGAGTGGGACCGGTGCCAGGCCACCTCGCGCCGGGCGCCGTCCCTCTCGGTCAGCCGCCAGCCGGGGCGGCCCCGCAGCCGGCGGTCGAACTTCCACTCCAGTCCCTCCAACCCGTTGCCGTCGGGATCGGTAAAGCCCAGCACCTGGCTGAGGAGATCCCCCTTGGGGTAAACCCGTTTCCGGTCGGCCCGCAGACCGATCCCGGGGAGATCCAGCTCCCGGATCCGGACGGCGGTCTCGTCTTCCAGGTGGCGACGGAGCCAGGCAAACCATCTTTCGCCCCGGAGGCGGGTCCGGATCAGCTCGGGGTCGGTATCGATGTATTCCGAGAGAGTCCGGGCGATCTCTTCCAACCGGTCGGGGGGGACCTCCCGGGGAACGGCATAGAGCGAATAGCAGGGGATGCTGGAGGCCAGCATATTCCCCCGGGAGTCGTAGATCGAACCCCGGCGGGGCGGGAGGTAGTGGGTGCTAAGCTGCTGGCCCCGGGCCTGGAGACGGTAGCGGGAATGCTGGAGAAGCTGGACCCCGAAGAGCCGCGAGATCAGGAGCAGGGAGAAGAGCAGAAAGGCAGTGAAGACGACTCGTGTCCTCTTTCTGTATATTCCGTCGTGCATCTGATTCGGGAGGAGCCCTGAAATCAACTATCTCCGGGGCGGCTCTTCACCGGCCCCGGAAGGTGAAACCCGGCATCACCCCTCCCGGGACATCGCCGCCCCCGCCCCCGGCCGGACCGGGGGGATGATCGCTTACCGGGCGATGCTCAGGATCACCAGATCCCGGGGCGAACCCGCCCGGGCCGATTCCTCGATCGCCGGGATCTCCTCCCCCCGGACCCGGACAATCTGGCCCGGCTCGGGGTCGGCCAGGGCGATCTCCCGTTCTTCGAGCATCCGGGTAATCGAGGCGGGCGACTTCAGGGTTTCCAGCCGGCTCCGCAGGATCAGGGAGCGACCGTTTAAATAGGCGAGCTGGTTCTCGTGGGATTCGACGGCGGAACTGGCCTGGACCACCTGGGAGTAGAGCCAGAGGTAGGACATCCCGAGCAGGACCCCGGCCAGGAGCAGGACCCAGCCGCCCTTGAGACAGCAACGGGCGATCTCCGGCCGGCCCCGGTTGGGAAAGTATCGGTTGTTCACGGGCTACCTCCTCGGTTTCGATTGGTTGAATATTTCAACTGAGCCGTCGCCGGATATTTTCAGAGTTTCTCCACCGCTCTCAGGCGGGCCGACCGGGCCCGGGGGTTGGTCCGGGTCTCGGCCTCGGCGGGCCGGACCGGCCGGCCGGTCAAAATCCGGACTTTCCCCTCGCCGGCCCAGCGCCGGAAGGTATGTTTCACGATCCGGTCCTCCAGCGAATGAAAGCTGATCAGGCAGATCCTCCCCCCCGTCCGCAATACCTCCCGGGCCGCCGGCAGGGCCCGCTCCAGGTTCTCCAGTTCCCGGTTGACCGCCAGCCGGAGGGCCTGGAAGGTCCGGGTCGCCGGATGGATCTTTCCCCGTCCCGGAACCGCCCGGGAGACGATTTCCGCCAGGCGGCCGGTGGTCCGGATCGGCGACCGGGACCGTTCCTCGACGATCCGCCGGCTGATCCGCTTGGCGAACCGTTCTTCCCCGTAGGCGCGGATCACGTACTCCAGTTCCCGCCGGTTGAGCCGGTTGACCAGGTCGGCGGCGGTCCGCCCTTCCCCGGTATCCATCCGCATATCCAGGGGCCCGTCTTTTTGAAAACTGAAACCGCGCCCGGCGTTGTCGAGCTGGGCCGAATTGACCCCGAGATCGAAAAGAACCCCGTCGGCTTCCTCCAGCCCCTCCCGGCCGAGCGCCTCCTTGATAT
>PWXJ01000091.1 GCA_003561965.1 PVC group bacterium | reverse complement strand
GTTCGGAGATCGTGGCCGGGGCGCTGAGGGACAATTACCGGGCGGTCCTGGTCGGATCGAAGACCTTCGGCAAGGGCTCGGTCCAGAGCGTCCTCCCGCTCCCCGACGACTCGGGGCTCCGCCTGACCACCGGCCGGTATTATACCGCCGGGAAACGGGCGATCCAGGAGGAGGGGGTGGTTCCCGACGTGGCGGTGGAGATGACCACCGAGGAGAAAAGGGAATTCTTCCTGAGAAGGCACCGGGAACTCGACGAACTGGAGAACCAGCTGCGGGATAACGAGGATTTCCGCCTGGAGGATTATTACGACGATCCGGACGAGGAGACCAGGCTGGAAGAACTCGATCCCCAGCTCCGGACCGCCGTCGATATCCTCAAGGGTATCCTGATCCAGCGGTTTTTCGAGGAGGAAGCCGGGGCCGGAAGTTAAACCCCCGCCGGGTTGGAACCATTATGGCGGCCGGCAGGTTTATCAAGAACCCCCCCTTTCCGGTACTGCTCCTGGCCGCGGTCCTGGCTTCCGGCTGCGCCGCCCTCGGCCTCGCTCCCCCGCCGCCTCCTCCCGAGCCTTCACCCCCGGCCGCCGATCCCGTCCTGCTGGACGATATCGACCGCGTCCTCTCCGCGGTCCTTGACGGCCTGGTCCCGCCCCGGGAGGAATGGCCGCCCCGGGAAGAGGTCCGGCCGGTCCCCGAGGGGGCCCTGATCATCCCCCGGCAGGTACCGCTCTCTTCCCTGGCCTACCCCCCCCGCCTCCGTCCGCGGCTGGAACGGGAACTGGATCAGGCCGGTTACGGAGACCGGGTGATCTCCGTCTATCCCGAGCCGGGGGGCGAAACCTGGGAGGTGGAGGTGGAACTCGGCGACGGGCTCAGCTACCGGGTCCGGCTGACCGCCGCGATCGACGGCCTGGTCGCGGTGATTATCGACGACTGCGGCAACTCGCTCCGCAACCGGGAGCTGCTCTTCTCGATCGATTATCCGCTCACCCTGGCGGTCCTCCCCCGGCTCCGCCGGACCGCCGAGGTCGCCCGGCTGGCGGAGGAGCACAACTTCGAGGTCATCCTCCACTGCCCGATGGAGGCGGTCAACCCGGATATCGACCCCGGACCGGGGGCCCTCGACCGGGAAATGGGGGCCGGGGAGCTGGCGGCGGTCCTGGAGGAAAACCTCCGGGAACTCCCCCGGGCCGCCGGCCTCAACAATCATATGGGCTCGGCCTTCACCACCGATCCGGAATCGATGGCCCTCCTGATGGCGGAACTCAGGGCCCGGGACCTTTTCTTCCTCGACAGCCTGACCGCCCCGCGGACGGCGACCCGTCCGGCGGCCGAGGCGGCCGGGGTCAGGTATCTCTTCCGGGATATCTTCCTCGACCATATCAACACCGGGGAGTTCGTCCTCGGCCAGCTGGAGAAGATGAAGAGAATAGCCCGCCGGCGGGGTTCGGTCATCGCCATCGGTCACGACCGGGCCCTGACCCTGGAAATCCTGGCCCGCCGGCTCCCCGCCCTGGCCGAAGACAATCTCCGCCTGGTCCCGGTCTCCGACCTGCTCGACGCCCCCGGTCGGGAGTAAACGCTCACTTCCTGCGGATATAGATCGCTTTCTGCTTGGGGTCGGATCCGGCCTGACGGGAGGCGACCTCGAATTGATCGATCGACCGGACCAGGGAGCTGAGCTTGGCGTAGCCGTAATTCCGGGAGTCGAACGAGGGGTACTGGTTGGTGATCTTCGACCCCACCGTGCCCAGCCGGGCCCAGCCGTCGTCGTCGGCGACCGCCTCGACGGCGTCGCTGAGGAGGTTGATCAGCTTGGTGTTCTTGCTCGGCGGGGTCTCCTCCTTCCGGGATCTCCGGCCGGAGGGGGTTTTCGAGGTCTTGCGGCGGGAGGATTTCTCCCGGCGAAGGATCTCGGTGTAGATGAACTTGTCACAGGCGCTGACGAAAGAGTTGGGGGTCTTCTTCTCCCCGAAGCCGTAAACGATCACCCCCTCCTCCCGGATCCGGGAGGCCAGCCGGGTGAAGTCGCTGTCGCTGGAGACGACGCAGAAGCCGTCGAACCGCTTGGTGTAGAGCAGGTCCATCGCGTCGATGATCATCGCGCTGTCGGTGGCGTTCTTCCCCACGGTGTGGCGGAACTGCTGGATCGGGTGGATGGCGTGCTCGGCCAGGACCTTCTTCCAGCCCTGGAGGCTGGTCGAGGTCCAGTCGCCGTAGATCCGCTTGACCGTCGCCACCCCGTACTTGGCGGTCTCGGCCAGGAGCGGCTCGATGATCGAATGGGAGGCGTTGTCGGCGTCGATCAGGACCGCCAGCCGGTTCTGCTGCCAGGTTTTCGGGTCCATTATTCTCTTCTCCTTTCAATCGGCGTTGTTTCGGTTATTCCTAAAGTCAGTCATCGGGCTTGCCGGCCGGCTCCCGCCCGAACTGTTGGGTCCGATCCCAGGAGTCCCGGCAGTTCCCCCGGCCGTTCGATGATGATTTCTGCCCCGTGCTCCCGGAGTTCCTCTTCCGGCCGGAAGCCCCAGCCCGCCCCGACCGGGAAGTTCCCCGCCCGCCGGGCGGTCTCCATATCCACCCCGGTATCGCCGAGGAAGACGATCTCCCGGGCCGGGAGCCCGAGAATCCGGCCGATCTCGACCGCCCCCGCCGGGTCGGGCTTGATCGGGATCCCCTCCCGCTGCCCGATCACCGCGGCGAAGGGGTAGCCGGGGAAATACTTTCCGACCGCCGGAACCGTGAACTCGCCGGGCTTGTTGGAGAGGACGGCGGAGGGGATCTTCTCCCTCCGCAGCCGTTCCATCATCTCCATCACCCCCGGGTAAGGACGGGTCTTCACATCCCAGCCGGAGCTGTACTCGGACCGGAAACCTTCGACCAGCTCCCGGACGGTTTTTTCGTTCCGCTCCCCCTCCGGGAGGGCCCTCCAGGCCAGTTCCTCGGCCCCGCTCCCGACGAAATAGCGGTAGGCGTCGACGGGGTGGGGGGGGAGGCCCCGGGCGGCGAAGACCCGGTTGAGGGAGTCGGCGATATCCTCCAGGGTGTCGAGGAGGGTCCCGTCGAGATCGAAGATGACCGCCTTCAGGCCCATCAGCCGACGTCCAGTCCGGTTATGAAGTCGGCCAGTTCCCGCTCCCGCCGCTCGACCGTCTCCCGGGTCTGTTCGATCCGTTCCCGGAGGGTATCGATCTCCGTCTCCAGTTCCAATAGTCTCTTCTCGAACCGGTTGTAGGCCGGGGTCCCGGCGGCGACTGCCTCCATATTCTTCCGGGTATGGTCCTGTTCCTCCCGAAGGTTCTTCCTCCGGTCTTCCAGGTTCCGCAGGGACCGCTGTTCCCCGACCAGGAGTTCCTTCAGACGGGCCGCCTCGGCCAGGGCGTCCCGGACCCGCCGGGGGATCTCCCCGTCCTCGGAGTAGCGGAGAAGTTCGCCCAGATCCAGGGGGAGGACGGCCAACGTCTGCCGGACGGTCTCCTCTTCCCGGACGGTGAAGTTGGCGGTTGTCTCCGCCGGGACCGCGGTCCGGAAGCGGTAGAGTTCACCGGTCTCTTCCAGCGGTTCGTCCGGCTCGACCAGCTCGAGGTTCCTCCGCCGGGGGTGCTCGATTATCAGGGTTCTCTCCCGGTCCGAGGTGTTCTTGATCCGGTAGGCCTGGGAATGGCTGGTCTTCCGGGTCAGGATCAGGTTGCCCCGGCTGATCCGGGCGGTCTCGATCCGCCGCGAACGTTCCCGGGAAGAGTCCACCGTCAGCCTTAAGTCGATCGCGTAGCCGATCAGCCGCTCCGCCCCCGGGGCGAGGCTGTCGATCTGCCCGTCGCCGCCGTAAATCCCCTCGTCGTAGACCGTGACCGGGCCCGCCGGGAGGGTGGAACCGGTATCGTTGGTCAAAAAGACCCCGTTGAGGGGATGGCGGGGGAGGACGGAGGCGTTGTAGATCGAGACCTTCTCCGCGGCGACCGGTTCGTTGACGATCGTCAGCATCGCCGAGTTCCCCCGGGGGATACTGACCGGGTGCTCGACCCGGTAGGAGAAGAGTTCCCCCGTCTCGGCCGCTTCCGCCGCGGCGGGGATCTGATCCATCAGGGG
>PWXJ01000175.1 GCA_003561965.1 PVC group bacterium | reverse complement strand
CGGAGGCGTGGGCGACGTTCTGATTGATGCTGTGGCCGTAGATCCGCCGGATGGTGGCCCAGCCGGCCTTGGTCGGGTCGGTCGCCCCCAGCACCTCCCGGATCCGGGCCACCGCCCGGTCGCCCTGGTAGATCAGGGCCAGGCACTTCTCCTTTCCGGGGGCCCGGCGTTCTCGGACACCCTTGACCTGTTCGGGGTCGATCCCGCTCATCGTCCTGATGATGGCGTTGAACTCCTGGCGGGCCTTCAGGTGCTTGAGCTGGTCGGCCATCTTCAGGTAGATCTCTTCCGGGATGGGGAAGTCGAAGGAGGTCCGCAGGCAGTACTTCAGGGTCTGGGCCACCCGGTCCTTCATCCGTTCCGGGAGGGCCTCGGCCACCGGTCCGTAGAACTTCTCGGCCTGCTCGACCGACATCCGGATCACCTTGGCCCCGATGATCCGCAGGCCCGTCCGGGAGATGATATCCATCACGTTGCCGGCCAGGCTGGACTGGCCCCGGAAGTTCTCCGGCTTCATCAGGACCAGGGTGGACTGGGGCCTGACCCCCTCCGGGTAGTGGCAGGAGTCGTAGAGCAGTCCCCCGTCCCGGTCGGAGTACCGGGCCCAGAGCTTGAGGGTGGCTTCGGCGTCGGCGGGGTCGGGGATGATCAACACCGCGGGTTCGAAGTAGGTGATCTCGCCGTGTTCGTTCTTGACGTAATCCCCGTAGGTGTCCCGGACCGTCATCCCGGAGACCGAACCCTTCCAGATCGGCCCGACCACGTGCTTGCGGAGCGACTTGATGATGTTGTTTCCCTTGAAGAGGAGCATCAACACCCGGGGCCGGTCCCGGGCGCCGGGGGCCGGGACCCAGCGCTCCCGGATGTAACGGCGGATCTGGTCCCGGACCACCCGGGACTCGCCCTTCCCCCGGAGGGTGATCAGGCGGCTGTATTCCTCGACCAGTTCCCGGCTGGGGGCGAACATCCGCGCCGCCACCAGCTCCCCGCTGGAGAGCGAGAGGAGACGGGCGATCACCCCCCCGGTCCGGGACTTCTCCAGGGTGTAGGGGTTGATCCAGACTGCCGCCAGCTCCGTAGCCATAAATTACCTCGGTTTATTCGAAATCAGTCCCGATAACAGCAAGCAGGATAGATAATCTATCCTGCTGTTTTTCCGCCTCCCGCCGCCGCCGGGGTTTGGAACGGGCCTCCCACTCAACGAACCGGAAGCGGGGCCGATAGCCTCAAAACCGGAAGCCCGGAACCCGGTCTGACGGAGGGAGACCGGATTCCGGTCCGGAGATCCGATAATACCGGGGGCGATAACCGCGCCCGGCAAGACACGCCCGGAATTTACTTGCCCAGGATTCTGAACATCCCGGTACCGCAGGACGGACAGGTGCCCTTCATCGCCTTCCGCTTGTTCTTCATCACGACTTCTTTGGCGTCCTTGATCTCTCTCTTCGCCTTGCACTTGACGCAATAGCCTTCCATAACTCCCTCCTTGTTCTGTCCGAGCCGGCGGGCCGGACGTTGTCGGTTAGGCCGGCCTTGACGCCGGCTGGATAAAATTCATCTGCCGCCCTTGGCGATTCAGAACCTCAGCATCGCCCGGGCGCCGAAGACCAGCAGGTCGGAGTCGAAGTCCTCGATGTCCCGGAGGTCGTCGACGAAGTAGTAACAGTCGCCTTGAAGCCAGAGCAGGCCGGCGACCGGGATCTGGATTCCGGCCTTGAAGTGGTAGCTGATATTCGACCAGTCGCTGGAAGAGTTGTACCTGGTATAGGTCGAGTTGATCCCCACCCCGGCGTTGAAGAGGTCGAGGATCGGCAGGGGGACGGTCGCCAGGGCCGTCCCCATCGGGCGGAGGGTGTAGTCGATGGTCCCGCTGCCGTTGTAGTAATCGAGGCTGCCCTCGAAGCCGAGAAAGGGGAAGGCCTGGTATTTCAGGGAGACCATATAGGAGACAAAGTCCCGATTGAAATTCCAGTCGTCGCTATCCTTGATGTTTCCCAACTGCCGGTTGTAGAAGATCCCGCCGCCGATACCCCATTCGGCCCGGGCGGCCGCGGGGAGGATAAACGCCCCGCAGAGAAGCAGCGCCAGCCAGGTTGTTTTCATCCGCTTACCTCTCTCCGGGTTGCGACGCCGATAGCCGGAGGCAATTACCGTTTGCCACCCCGGCCGATTTTAGAGTATAAGTCTATAAAGACGTGAAGCGAACCCATAATAGCAAAACCGCCCCCGGGGGCAAAGATATTTTTCCCCGTTTCGATCGATGACCAGGAGATCTTCCAGCCCCGATCCCCTCCCCCGTCCCGGACCCAGGGAGATCCGGTTCCTGGCCGCCGTCCTCCTCCTGGCCTTCCTCCTCCGGCTGGTCTTCTTCCTCCAGCTCAACCGTTCGCCGCTGGGGGAGATGGTGATCGAGGACTCCCGGACCTATCACGACTGGGCGGCCCGGATCGCCGGCGGCGACTGGGTGGGGGACGGGGTCTTCACCGCGCTGCCCCTCTATCCCTACCTGCTGGGACTGATCTACACCGTCTTCGGGGTCAGCATCCCGGCCGCCCGGCTGGTCCAGGTGTTGATCGGCACCGTCAACTGCGGCCTGATCTACCTTCTGGGCCGTCGGCTGCTCGGGCCGCCGGCGGGTTTGCTGGCGGCGGGGCTGACCGCGGTCTACGGCTGGCTGATCGTCTACGACTCGGCGATCCTCTCGCCGGTGGCGATCATCTTCTTCGCCGCCTGCCTGCTCCTGCTCCTGCTCCGGCTGAAGGACCGCCGGGCGGGCTGGCCGGGGTGGCTGGCGGCCGGGGTCCTGGCCGGCCTGACCGCCACCATCAGCGGCCACAGCCTGCCCTTCATCATATTAGCGGCCGGCTGGATCGGATTCAGCCGGAGACGGCTGGAAGCGGTGATCTGCTTCCTGGCCGGGGCGGCGCTGGTCCTCGGCCTGGTCACCTACCGGAACTGGAAGGTCGGCGACGACCTGGTCCCCCTGACCGCCCACGGGGGGATCAACTTCTATATCGGGAACAACCCCCACGCCCGGGGGGTCTTCGAGCCCCCGCCGATCCTCCGCTCCGGCGGGGCCACCCTCCAGCAGGACGCCGAGACCATCGCCCGGCGGACCCTGGGGAGGGAACTCCAGCCTTCCGAGGTCAACGCCTTCTGGTTCCGGCAGGGACGGGAGTTCATCAGGGAGCACCCCGGGCGGTTTCTCCAGCTTTTGGGCCGAAAGTTCACGATCTTCTTCGACCAGCTGGAGATCGCCGACGTGATCCACCCCGCCTTCTTCCGGCGCTGGACGCCGATCCTGGCCGTCCCCTTTCCGACCTTCGGGGTCATCGCCCCCCTGGCCCTGCTCGGGCTGGTTCTGGCCGGGAAACGGTGGCGGAAGCTGCTCCTCCTCTACCTCTTCGTCGCCGGCTACATCCTCTCCACCATCCTCTACTTCGTCAACTCCCGCTACCGCCTCCCCCTGGTCCCCTTCCTGATGATCTTCGCGGCTTACGCGGTCATCTGGCTGGTTCACAGGGCGCGGTCCCGGCGCTGGCTGCCGCTGGCCGCCGCCCTGGCGTCCCTGGTTCCGCTGATTCTCTGGGTCAACCCCCAGCTGGTCGGCGAGCCCCGGTTCGTCCTCAACCTGGGGGCCGGGCACAACCACCTCGGGACCTTCTTCTCCAGTCAGGGGGATCTCGACCGGGCCCGGGAGGAGTTCGCCGAGGCCCGCCGGCTGGAGCCCCACCGTCCGGAAGCCCACTACAACCTGGCCAACATCGCCCTCCGGCAGGGGGAACTGGAGAAGGCCGAAGCCGGCTACCGGGAAGCGATCCGCCGCAACCCCCATTACGAGTCGGCCCACCTGGCCCTGGCCCTGGTCTTCGAACGGCGGGGGGAGACCGCGGCGGCGATCAATAAATACCGGGAGGTGATCCACAACCTCCCCTTCAGCCCCCGTCCCTATCTCGGCCTCTCCCGCCTGCTGCTGGTCGAGGGGGAACCGGAGGAGGCGATCCGGGTCCTCGACCGCGGCCTGGAGGAGACCCCCCGGGTGCCGGAGTTCTTTCTCTACCGGGGGATGGCCCGGGAGAGGGCGGACGACCGGG
>PWXJ01000296.1 GCA_003561965.1 PVC group bacterium | reverse complement strand
TTCTTCGCGTAACGGGAAAGAGCAATTGAGTCATAGGATAAGCCCGATTCTTGGAAATAAGCTTTCAGGAATGGTTTCGTCATCCCCAACACCGGTTCGCGAAATAGGCGATGTAACATAGGGGTCCACAAAAAATAATTCAGAAACCAGATAACATCGAAATACCTGCTTCCATAAGTAGCTTCTCCGCCGTGGCGGGAAGTCATTTGCCAATCGAGAATGACAATTGAATCCGTATCCGAAGATATAAGTACATTGCTGCCGTTATAATCGCCGTGGAGAAATACCCGTTCTCCCGGTTGATCCAATTCCGGGGTCAACGGAATAATCATTTCTTCCGGCAGTACTAATTCCCGATGGATGACGGCCAAGCAACGCCCAATCTTCTCGACGATTGTCTCAACAACTCCAGGCCCATTGGCCAATTCATAAATCGGAGTTATCCGGAAAATTTTTTTAAATACCGCCACTCCAGTGCTCTCATCATAATCAATGACCTCAGGTACTTTAAATAAACCACATTGTCTTGCGATCCCAGAAGCCCGGAGGGTTTTTTCCACCTCGATACGCATCAACTCGGGCGACGAGGTTTTAGTAACTGTGTCCTTCCCGATATAAATATTGCTGTTTTTCACCTGAGCCCCTCAGATTTATCCGCCTTTGCTTGTTGGAAAAAACATTTGAGTACAGTACACAATCATCTATGAATGGCACAAGAAGCGGGAAGGGCAGAGGGGAAGAGGAATTTTTAACCGACCGAAGCCATCATCTTCGGTCGTGGAGTTCTTCCGCCCTGTCGAAAGTGCGGATCGAATACCAGACTGCCGGCAATGGAGAACCAGTATCAGTCTCAGAAAGCTACTCCACAGAAGCATAGATCGTGATCTTGTATTCATCTGGCCAACCACCTGTTTCGCGAGGACACAATTCAGAATTTTATCTCAAAGGTAAAAACGTGCAAGTGTCTGTTGGCCAGTAGGTAATCTTGCCGGATGGAATCGTTGACCAAGGTTGCGTAAAGAGGAAGCGCACTATCCCAGATCACGTATCTCAGAGCATTCTCCGCAATCAGGCGGGGCAGGTAATCGGGCTCGCTCTCCGCCTGAAAGTGGTCAATGAAGACGATCTTCCTGCGGCCCAGCGCCGGCCCCTGGACCAGGTGGCCGAAGATCAGGTGGTGGGTGGATCTCTCCTTGAGCGCCACCCCGACCGGTTCAGTCCCGGCCATAATCATTTCCAAGATGCTGCCGTTCAGGTCGCTCCAGTAATAACCGGCCGGATACGGTGACCGTGAGGCCCGGATCAACCGCCCCATACTGAAACCGGTTGCTTCCCTCCCCCGGAAAGTATCGATATAGGAGATGTGGAGACCGAGTCCGGCCAATGCTTCCCGCCCCGCCAGCAGGCAGGCCAGCCCGAACCAGGCATAACCGGCGTAACTTACCCAACATCTCCTACCTGACGGCGAGGCCAGCCGCCCCGAAACCACCGCCAAGCAGGGCAGACCGAGGCCGGCCAGCCAAATCGTGTATCGGGACATATGGTTATGGTCCCGGGGCATCGCGAAGAACATCACCAGGCAGAGAAAAATCAAGTCGATAAGATAACCTGTGGCGGGCTCCGATACCTCTTTGGTCCTCCGTTTCCAGAGAAGACCAACCAGGGAGATAACGGCCGGTACACTCAGCAACCAGGGAAAACCCAGTCCTCCTCTCCGGGAGTCGTAAACCAGCACCTCGGGGTCCCCGAACCGGAAACAGGCGATCCAGTTGGAGATAACCCGCTCCGCCTGCGACCACTCTTCCGTCCCGGCGCGGTAGGGGGGGCGGAATTGCCGGGAAAAATTGACACCCGAAAAGACCTGGCGCCCGGCCACCCTGATCTCCACCGGATAGAGCGGATTCCCGGTCTTCACCCAGTTCCTTCCCGCCCAGAAACCGCCGAGCAAAATCCCGACCAGGAGAACAGAGGCAATCAGGAGCAGGCCGGAACCAAGCCCAGGGCGGGCCTCCAAACCCTCCCCGGGTCCCCGGCGGGCCCGGAGGAGACGGAAGAGAAGAACCATCCCCCCGGCCGGGACCAGGAACAACCCGGGTCCCTTGGACCCGACCGCCAAGCCCAGCGCGGCCCCCGCCCCGGCCAACAGCTTCCAGGGCACCCTTCCCCGGCCGAACTCCCGGGCCACGCCCAGAAGCAAGGCAAAAAACGCCAGGTAAGCGGAGGCGGAAGCGGTATCGACCATAGCGGTCAGGGACTGGGACAGATTGATCGGCATCAGGACGAACAGAAAGCCGGAGACCAGGGCGAAACCAGGCCGGGCACCCAGGATCAGGGATATGGCGATAATCGCCCCCACCCCCAGGGGAAGGAAGATCAGGTTTCCGGAGTTGAGGAGCCGGCCGGCGCCGGAGGCGAGCAAGAAGAGATACTGGACCAGCTCCACCCCCTTGGGATAGCCGTTCCAGTTCTGGACCGAGACATCCTGCCAGTGAGGAGAAGGGCCGGCGTCAACCCAGTGAACCCCCCCTTCCTGAAGCCAGAAATGAATCGGCGGGGTGTGGTAATAATTGCCGTCGTAAGAGAAATCCGGAAGGACGTAGGCTAGAACCCAGAGGGCCAGGTACAGGGCCAGGGTCAGGCAGATATAACCGGTTGCACAGGGCCCGGGACGTTCGTCAGGTCCCGGATACCGGTCTTTCCGGAACTTCCACCAGTAGATCACTCCGGCGAAAAAGGAGAAAATAATGATGGCAATAGATAAATTCCGGGAGAGGGTGATCGAGAAGAGGCTCGCCAGCAGAGGGAACGCCGTCAGCAGTCCGTAGAAAAGGGAGAGGGCAGCCAGGAAGTCGATAGCCGTTCTTCCCTTCCCGGTTGGCACCCGAAGCGGTACCCCGCCCGGGAAATTTGTTTTGTTATTCGTGGCAGTCAAACCTGTCTGGCAAAAGACCCGGTGCTGGTGTTATCTGTTCTTAGCCCGGAGGTGACAATTCCGGCCGCGGGCGCCGGTCTCCGGGCCAAGGTGTCCGGCCCGATCACGAAACCTCGGTTCAATAATTCTCTGCAAAAGCACCGGCGGGTCTTCAAAGTCTTTCGGCCGGTAAAACAAGGTATCTCCATCAACCAGCCAGACGGCATCCCCGACAAACGGGGTAAAGCAGTAAATATCCTGCCGGGAATAGATCCATTGGTAGGTCCCCCGGAAGAACCGGCCCATATCCTCGTTCCAGCAGAGGGAGGGCAGATAATACGTTATGCCGTCCGGTATCGCCAGCGGCCTCTCCGGGGTAATCTCCCCCGTTTCGATACCCCGGCTGATCCTTCCCAAAAGAATTTTCAGGGGCTCCAGTTCATTATTGATCACCTCTATCGCCCGGCGGACCGCGACGACATTAAAGACGATGACCAGGAGCAACACTAAATTGATCGTCCGTTTGCCCCGCCGGGAACGGACCAGCCGGTCAACCAGGAGCGCGGCTATCAGGACCAGCCAGGCATTGGGGATATATTGATAACGAAACTGATGGAAAAGGTCGGGGAAGTTCGCGGTGGTCGTACGACCGAGGGCGAGGACAAAAAACCCCGAAACGTAAAAGAATAAAAGCATTCCCAGTCCGGCGGGAGTCCTTCGCCGTATCGCCGGAGAAATAAGTGTGGTCACGATCAGCACCATCGAGACCGTTCCCACCGCGGCTACGGTCGTCCGCAGATGTCCGGGGGACAGGGCGGCGGCCGGGCCGGCCATCTCGACGTTGTGAGTGATCCGCAGGGGGAGTGCCAGGATCGGGAGAAGATTGACCAGAACCCCGTTGTAGATAAGGTTGAAGAAGACCGCGGAGAGGCTGATGAATATAGCCCCGACAGCGGGAACGGAGATGGATCCGGAGGTATGAGCAGCGGTCCGGGTAAGGAGAAATACCAGCAGATACATTGAATACACCGCCGTTACCATAATTATCGTTGCCAAGCGGCGCCCGGCCGGGCATCTGATTGACAGGAAAAGCAGGCCGAGCGGCCAGAGAATATAGAGTTCGAGACAGAAGAGAGCGAAAAGAAACAGGAACCCGCCGGGAAGCAATCGGAGCCTATCTCCATCTTCCAGATAACGGAGATAGAGGATA
>PWXJ01000085.1 GCA_003561965.1 PVC group bacterium | reverse complement strand
GAGTCCAGGCGACGCCGTCCCGGGATGCCTGAAGGAAGGCGGTACGGAAAAACTGATCACCATAAACCTTGCCGGATGGGTCGACCCGGGGCCGGGCGGCCAGCGAAGTTACGGTCACGGCCCCGCTCTCCCCGAAATCCGCCATAACCCAGGCTGTCCGCTCCGGGGCCCCATCGTCAACGTGCCAGTAGGTATGGACGTTGTCGTCCAGCAGGTTTTCCACCCTCTCGCTTTCCCGGTTGTGGCTGCTGGCGGAAATGGTAACACCCTCCCGGAGCAGGAGGTTTCGACTCCAGTCTATCCGCTCTGATATATCGGGTTGAGTCTTTTCGATGCCCTCGTGATCGTAATCCAGATAGCCGATCACCCTCAGGGCCAGGGTAATGTCATCCTCCCAACTGTGGACGACGGGCTGGAGTATATTCTCCGGGAGGAACTTGACGTGAATCAGGCTGAGGGGCTCATCCTCCCGGGGCTGCCAGTCGATCTCGAGGGAAAGCAATTCACCGCTGACGGCGGTCTCGCCGAGGTCGATGTAATACCGGGGGACACCCCGGGCCGAATTCCCGAAAAATTCCACGCTTTCCGGGGCCGTGAATTCCTCCTCCGGGGAAAACCTCGCTGACAATCCGAGTCCAAGCGGATCAAGCGAGACCCGGCCGGCGGTTTCCAGCATCAGGGAGATCTGGTAGGAACCGTCGGGAAGAGGCGCCGAGAGGGAAAGCGGGATGGCTGAAATACCGGAGGTTCGGACAAGAGCGAGGGATTGGTCTGGGCCGCGGACCAACAGCCAGGGTTTCTCCGGGATCTCCGGTTTTTCGGAAATCACCTCCGCTTCGACCGGCCGGACCGGCGGATGAAACTGGAATCGGTCGAAGGTATAGTAGAACGGGAATTCGGGCGGAGACTGCCGGCGGGCGGGAGGAATCGACCTGGATCGGATGCTCTCCAGAAACCCGGCAAGTCCGGCGGCGACATCCGGTTTATGCTCGATAATGTTGCGTTCCTCGAATGGGTCCTGTTCCAGGTCGAAAAGAGCTTCTTCGAAGAAGGTGACTTCTTCTTCGTCAACATCATCCTCCCGGCGGTAGTAGATATAACGCCGGTCGCGCGCCGCTATGTCGTGAATATAGGCGATTCTTTCATCTTCTTCCCTCTCTCCGTCAATGAATTCGATCAGGTTGACGCCGTCCATCGTCTTCCCCGGAGACAACTCTATGCCGGCGAGGGCGAGGATAGCGGGCACGATATCCACCGACTCGGTCAGCGTCTCCACCCGGGAACCCGCCGCTACCCGGGGGGGATAGTGCACAATCAGGGGCACGTCGATAAACAAGTTCCAGGGCGGGCGAGTCGGCCTAATCAGGTCTCTCCGGGACTCACCGTGATCGGAAGTAATGATGATTATGGTATTGTCGAGCAGGTTCATCGAGTTCAGCCCGTCGAAGAGCTCCCCCACCCACCTGTCGCTATGCTTCAGGTTGCCCATATGGAGCCGGGTGGCGATTTCGGCATACTCCTGATCCCATTCTATAAGATTGGCTTTAAGCCTGACCCGGGCAACTTTTTCGGGGTCGAACCCCGACAGGAAATAATCATCCTCCTCCTTGACCGGGAAAGGGGCGTGAGGGGACAGTATGTGATAGTAGGCGAAAAATGGGGTATCCGGGTCGCGTTTTTCTATCCACTCCAGCAGGGTCGAGACCATCACTTCGTCTCTGGCCTGGTCTATGGTCGGGAATGGAAGATCGTAAACCTCCTGGAAATAGTTTTTAATCCGGTCGAACTCCGCGATATAGAGGATGTTGTTGAATATCGCCGTCCGCCACCCCGCCTGTTTCATAACTTCCGGCAAAAACAACTGTTGCGACGGGCGGCCCTGAAAGACCGATTCCGGAGTCAATTCCCGAATCCCCCATTCCAGGTCCTTGCCCCTAACCTCAAAGAGATCCGGCTTCCGGTAGGAGGAGGACAGCATTATGGGGATCGCGTCCCGGGTGCGGATGCCGTTGGTCAGGTGGCGGAGAAATACCGCCCCTCCCCGGGCGATCTCGTCCATCCGGGGGGTGATGCCGAGTTGACATCCATAAACCCCGAACCGGTCGGCCCGCGCGCCGTCGAGAACGATCAGGATCACGTTGGGCCTATCCGCCGCCGGGGCGGCTTCCCGGGGGCCGGGGCGGCAGGAGACAGCCAGTATCCCCAGGAAAAGGCAGGCGGCCAGGGCGTAAGTGCGGACAGGATTGAAATTCGTCATCGTCTTGTACTCCAGGAGATTAACGACTTGCCGCCTCCGGAGGAGTCCGTCTATTCCCGATGCTCCTCCGGAAGGTGATCAGGCATTATGGATAATACGCCCGAGGAAGGCAACCGTCAATTCAGGAGCTTCTGAATGCTTCCGCCGGGATGCCCGTATCTTCCCTCCGGTTCGTCAGCCCTGCCCCCGGCCGGCCGGGCCCTGCCTCTCGAGGGTTGCCTTATCCACCATTATTGGCTATGATAGAAAGTATCCGGGTGAACCTGAATCTGGAATGATGGAGTTCCGGAAAAACACCGAGCACGATTGGCGCCCATTACCATAGTATGACCGTGAAGAAGACAACCATCGCCCAGAGATTCAGTCTGGTGCTGTTCGGGCTCTTCCTGGGCTTGTTTCTGCTCGAAATCGGCTTGCGGCTGGCGGGCTCCGCGATCCTTTATTCCCAGCGCCGCGCCTATCATCTCCCCCCGGACGAACGGGACAGCCGGATCATCCTCTGCCTGGGGGAATCGACGACCGCCGGCGGGCGGGACTCCTACCCCGCCCGGCTGGAGACAGTCCTCAACTCCCGTCTGGATGGTCCCCGGGTCAGGGTCATCAATCGGGGAGTCCCGGGGACCGACTCCCACGAGATCCTCTCCCGCCTGGAGGGCTACCTCGAAACCTACCGGCCGGAAGTGGTGGTGGCGATGATGGGCGCCAACGACATAGCGGAAACGGAGGTCTATACCGGGGAACCCCGGTCCGGGATGTACCGGTTCTTTCGGAACTTGCGGTTGTACAAGCTGGCGGGACTTCTCCGTGAGCATATCGAATATACCTTGATCGACTTTTCGATCGGACGGTTATCCGGAGATCCCGACCGGTCATTTTCCCGTTGGACCGAGAAGGCCGCCCGGGAATGGCCGGAGACCCTGGCGTTCCCAATAGAACCCCGGACGGCGGAGGAATACATCGCCCTCGGGGACTGGTACAATAACCAGGACAGATGGTATGAAGCCGTCTGGATGTTCAAGCGCGCGGCCGAACTCAAACCCGGAATACCGGGGATATACACCCGTCTGGGGATGGCCTACCGGGAGAAGCGTGCCTGGGATGAGGCGGAAAAAATGTTCGACCGGGCGATCGAGCTTGACCCCGGGAACCCCGCTCCTTACGTGGAAAGGGCCATCTACCACACGAGTATCAGGAGACAGCCGCGGGAGGGCGAATTCTGGTTCAGGAAAGCGCTCGAGGTCGACCGGAACCACCCCCTGGTGTATCGGAGTTGGGGTCTGATTCACCTGGCGGAACTCCGGTTCGACCGGGCCGGACAGTTGCTCCGGAAAGCGTTGAGCCTGGACCCCGCCGACCCTAACAATTACGGCGCCCTGGCCGGTTTTTACCGGAGAACAGGACAGTACGAAAAAGCGGCCGAACATTATCGGAAGATGCACGCTCTACTTCCCCCAGGCGCGCGTGGCATCCAGGGTTTGCTGATAACTTACCTCGATGCCGGGGAAAGGGATCGGGCGGAGGAATTGCGGGCTTCCGAAGGTGACCGGTTGCACGAGGCGATCCGCTACGACCCGGCCTCCCTGCACAACTACCATCGGCTGGCCGCCCTGTACCGCCGGGATGGTAAGCCCGTCGAGGCTGAAAAGAAACTCTCCCACGCAGAGGAATTTTATCTCCAGGCTTTGGAGATTAACCCTCGAGCCTGGTGGCTGCACGCGGAACTGGCCGATCACCGCCTCCGGACGGATCGACCCGACGCGGCCGTCGCCGGTTACGAATCGGCCATCGAAATCGAGCCGGGGCTCTGGCTGCTCTACTCCCGGCTGGCGCACGCCCACGCTTCCGCCGGAAACTGGGAAGCAGCCCTAAGTGCCTACCGCCGGGCCGAGCGACGGGCGCGCG
>PWXJ01000176.1 GCA_003561965.1 PVC group bacterium | reverse complement strand
GGGGATCCGGGCGAAGTTGGAGAACTCGGCGAAGGAACCAACGTCGTAATCGACGAAGGCCCGGTAATATATCACCATCCGCTCGTCCGGCTCCAGGCGGGCGGGGGAGCCGAGGCCGGGGGTAAGAAAATCTATCTCCAGCGCCCCGGAAACTGAGTCCCAGCTTTCGTTGTAGTCCCCCGAACCGAGGGCGCGGTTGAAATCCACCCCGGGGAGATCATAGATCTCGACCGCCTCGACCACCGGGGCTTCGTCCCGCATCTCCTCGGGCAGGATATCGATCCAGGAGATGTTGTAGGCGGTCGAGGTCCCGATGTTGTCGAACTCGACCCGGAAATAGACCTCGTCGCCGCCGGCCACCGGGTTGGGGTCGTCTCCGTGGAAAACCTTGAGGAAGTTGTTGATCTCGGGCTCGATCAGGGTGACCTCGGCGGAGTCGCTGTCGTTATAGGTGTTGCCCTCGAAGGTGAATTGGACCTCGGCGTTGTTGGTGTGGGTCTGGCCGGAGAAGTAGTTCGGATCGTCCTTGACCCGGGCGGCGATCTCGATCGTCACCGTGGTCTCTTCGTCGATCTCGTCCCAGGTCACCTCGATCACCCCGGTGGCGGGGTCGGCAGTGTTGGTGGTCCAGGTGGCGGGATCGACGGTATGTTCAAGGTAGCGGAGGGCGGCGGGTAGGGTATCGGTGATGGTGATATCGGTGTAGTCCGGGTTCTGGAACTCGGCGGTGACCGTTAAGTACACCGTCTCGCCGATGGTGGCGACGGAGTCGGGGTCCTTGCTGAAGGCGGCGTTGGAGCTGTAAACCTGTTCCTCGGAGTAACTGTAGCGGCAGCCGGTGAGATTGCCCCCGGCGTCGAGGCACTCCCCGGTGACCACGGCGTCGTGGATCAGGCTGCCGGTGCCGACTTCGGCGGTGATCTCGTAAGTCCGGGAACCGCCGGCGATAATCACGTCTCCACCGGCGTCGGTGGAGGCGAACCAGACGGTGTTCCCGGAGACCCGGCCCAGGTCGGAGGCTAGGTCGGAGTAACCGGCGGCCAGGGTATGCTCGACCACCCAGTTGCCGGCGGCGGCGGTCCCGATGTTGGTCAGGGTGACGTCGAAGGTCGCCGTGCCGCCGGGGGAGACGATCTGGGTTGGAGGGGAGATGTCCAATTCCAAACGGGCGTAGGCCGGGGTGACGGTCTGGTCGTTGAAGCTGATCCCGTCAGTGACGTAATCGCCGCAGGTGTTGGCGTAGCTCCCGACCACCCATCCGTTGACCGGCGGGGGAATCGGCGGATGGAATAAGGGATCGGTGTCGCAGGAATCATCCGAGGGGACCCGGTAGACGTTAAAACTTATGGTCAGGGTCTCCCCGGTCCCGATGTAGGCGTTGGCGTCGAGGATGTTGCCGCCGGCGGCCTCGGCGGCCCAGAGTAGCTGCTGGGGCATCCCCGGGATCTCGACCGGCTCCTCCTCGGGGGCGGTGAAGGTGTGGAGGGGGTCGGTGCTGGTGATCGTCGCCCCGCCGCCGGAGGCGTCGTAATAGTAGCCGTCGGGGACGGTGTAGAGGAAGTTGATCAGCTCGGCGGTGGCACCCTCGTTCTCGACGAAGAAGGTGATCGAGCCCCCGCAGGTGTCGAAGTCGGTGAGGACGTTGGTCCCGGGGAGGTCGAACTCCACCTCGGTCCGCAGTTCGGTGACCTGCTGCTTCCCCCCCGACGTGCAGGCCAGGTCCTCGCAGCCCCAGGTGACGTCAACGGTATTGTTGGAAGACAACTGGCAGCCGTCGGGGTTGACGTCGGCCCAGATGGTGGCGACGAAAGGCAGTTCGGTCCCCACGAACCAGGAGACAACCTGTCCGGACTGGAAGTCGGGGGCGGGGTCGGCGGCGGCATAGGTCACGTTACCCGGCAAGGTGTCGGTCATCGTCACGAACTCGGCCGGGGTGTCGCCGGCGTTGCTCAGCGTCACCCGCCAGTAGATGGTATCCCCGGCGTCGGCGATTATCGGGTCGGTGGTGAGAGACCCGCCCGGGTCCCGGGACTCGTTGCGTCCCTCCTTGACGATCCGGACGTCCATATCGTTGAGCACGAGCCGGGCCCGGGTCTCGTCGGTGCATTCGAACTCGTCGCAGGGGGAGTAAAAGCCGGCCATCGAACGGAAGATCCGATCGCCGGAAGGGAAGTCGCAGTCGGCCTCGACTTCGTAGCGGATCTGGACCCGGGACCCGACCGGGAGGTCGTAAAACTCCGGGATGTGGGTCTGGGCGGTCCAGTTGTAGGGGTAGGTCTCGGTGGCCCAGTAGTCGGGGTCGGGGGTCTGGGTGAAGTCGGACCAGCCGCTCCCGGGGTTGTAGCGGTACTCGGAGCTGCCGGTGACGAAGTTGATCCCGGGCGGGAAGGCCTGCCGGGCGCAGAGATCGTAGATGTGGGTCTGGCCGCTGTTGCGGACCTCGAAGTTGACCGGGGCGGTCCGGCAGAGATCGATCTCGACCGGGAAGGAGGTGACCCCGACGATGCCGGGCGGGGGGATGGTGACGGTCGAGGTCGCCCAGGAGGTGGTCTGGCAGTCGTCCCCCAGGCAGCCCCAGGCGGCCCGGGAAAGATTGACCAGGTCGTCGCAGCCGTCGACCGTCGCCTCCAGATTGAGCTTGATCAGCCGGCCGGGGAGGAGGTCGTTGTAGTAGCCGTCGCCGTCGAGGTCGGTCAGCCCCGACCAGGCGGCGGTCAGGCTCTGGAAGTTCCAGGTAATGGTCTTGCCGTCCACCACTTCCGCCGGCGGGCTGGAAAAATAATATGAAAGGTCGGCGGAGAGCACGTCGGTGACGGTGAGGTTGTAGGCCCCGCCGTCGCCGCTGTTGAGGACCGTTAAAGTCCACTCCACGATATTCTCGGTGGCATTGAAGGCTTCCGGCATCTTGGTGATCGAGAGGTCGGCTTCCCTCAGCCAGAGCGGGGAGAGCGCCGAAGAGGACGCCGAATGCTCCCGGGGGTCATCCCCGTCGGTGCAGCGGTCGTTGTACTCCGCCCGGGCCTGGAGGCTGTGAGACCCGGAACAGGGGAGGCGGAGGTCGACCAGGATCGAGCCGACCGATGAGAGGTGGCCGGACAGCCCGCCCTGGGTGGAGAAGTCCCAGATCAGTTTTCCCGGAACGGAGTCGTCCGGTTCGAAGGCGGGGATATTTCCATACCCATCCTCGGTGAAGGTCCCGGTGAAGACGGTGGTCCCGGGGGCGTAGTAGTAGCTGTCGATGCCGTGATCGAGGTCGAGTGTGACCAGAAGGTCGTAGGCCAGGTACTGGTTCTTGGTCAGCGAGACGGTGTAGGTCTCCACCCCGCAGCGGTCGGTGATCTGGGGGCCGGAGAGGCCGACTCCGACCGAGGATCTGGAGATGGTGACTGGGAGCCAGTTGCGCTCCTGGGCGCAGCCGGAGAGAACCAGGTCGGACTGTCCGTAAACGGTGCCGGTGGTGTCGCCGGCCCGGAAGGTGTAGACCAGGACAATGGTCGAGGTCTCGTCGGGGGGCGGAGCCGGGGAGAAGTCGAGCCCCTCGAGATCCACTTCATAGGTCCCGCCGGCGCCGGCGTTGTCGGTGACGTAGGTCTGGTAGTTGAAGCCGTCGACGATCACGGCGTCGAGCGATTCGTAGATCTGGCCGAGCGGCATATTGTCGGTCATAACCGAACCCGCCCAGGAGTCGGGACGGTCGGTTCCGGAGAGGGTGTAGGTGTTGGTGTAGGTGGCGAAGGTGCAGACCTCGACCGTCGACGGGCCTTCCCGGAAGCCGTCGACGATACAGTCGTCGTCGCAACCGGGGGTATCGTCAACGTAGAAGGTCACCGAGGAGGAATCGCCGGGGATCGGACACTCGCGGCAGTCGGTCCCCCCGATCACGGTCGCGGTGTTGCTGTAGGGCCCAACGGCCACCGCGCAGGGGTCTCCGCCCGGCGCGACCATCTCGTAGCCGGCGGACCAGCTTTCTCCGTCATCGAGCGTCAGGTTCCAGACAATCTCGGTCCCGTCGTCATCCCCGCCCCCGGTGATGTTCTGGATATCCCATCCCGGGGAATAGACGTCGGTGACGGTGGTGGCGAACCCGTCGGGACCCGAGTATTCTACGGTGAGGTCGAAGACGACGGTGTCGTTACCGGTGACGATATCGTCGGAGACCGACTTGGAGATGGTCAGCGAGGGCAT
>PWXJ01000274.1 GCA_003561965.1 PVC group bacterium | reverse complement strand
GATCAGGCGGGAGGGGAGCAGATCGGACCGGCCGAGCCGGTCGAGGAGGGCCTTGAAAACCTCCGGCGGGAAGGTCTGGGTGATCACCGACCTTTTATTCCCGGCCGGCCGGACCGGGGAGGCGGAGTATTTGATCGCCAGGCCGGCGGGGTCTTCCGCGTCGGCCGGAACGACGTTCATCCGCAGGTAGTCGGCCAGTTCCTTCTCCGGCATCGGGGGAAGGAGCGAGGCGCCTTCCCGGAACTCCCCGCCGGAGAAGCAGGCGACGGTCTCCGGGTAAGCCTGACGGGTCCGGCGGGCGATCCGGCCCAGGGCGGGAAGGAGGTCCTCCTCGCCGGACCCCCGCAGCTCGACCGCGGAGTCGACTATCTCCGCCCGCCCCTCCTGCTTCCGGACCCAGACCGCCCTCACCGACCGGGAGGCTATCTCCAGGCCGAGGACCGGACGGGAAAACAGTTTTCCGCCAAACAAGTTCATCAGTGTTACCGGTTCAGCCCCCGGCCAGGGAGATCATATCCCACATCGGGAGGAAGACCGCCAGGGCCAGCCCCAGAACCAGGAGGGCCATCGCCGCGGTCAGGACCTGTTCCATCGACCGGGTCATCCCGGCGATGACGTACTTCAGTTCGAGGTCATAGTGGGATACCAATTCCTTCATCATCCGGGAGAGGTTGCCCGACCGTTCCCCGATGCTGACCATCCGGATCACCATCGGGGGGAAGATCCCGGTCGGGGCCAGCGACTCCGCGATCGGCCGGCCGTTGCCGATCTCCCGCTGGCATCCGGCGATCTCCCGCTCCAGGAACCGGTTGCCGACCCCCCGGGCGGCCATATCCAGGGTCTCGAGGATCGGAAGTCCCGACTCCACCGTGACCCCGAAGACGAAGCAGAACCGGGAGAGCAGCGACCGGGTGAAGAGCGGGCCGAAGACCGGCAGCCGGAGCTTGACCCGGTCCCAGAACAACCGCCCCTTTTCACTCTTGAGGAGGAACCAGGTAACGATCGCCAGGGCGATCCCGGCCGCCAGGAGAAGCGGCCAGAACTGCTGGAAGACGCGGTTGAACCCCAGCATTAACCGGGTCGGGAGCGGCAGTTCCATCCGGGTGGCCTGAAAGATCCGGGCGAACTTCGGAGTGACTAAAGCCATAATCACCGCCACCGCCCCGGCCAGGGCCAGCAGGACCATCTTCGGGTAAGCCAGGGCCGACTTGACCGCCCGGCGGTTCTCCAGGTCGTGGACCAGCAGGTCGGCCAGCCGGTCGAGGACTTCCTCCAGGACCCCGCCCTGTTCCCCGGCATAGACGAAGTTGACGTAAATCGGGGAGAAGAACTCCGGCTGCTTCTTCAGGGCCTGGGAGAGAGAGTTTCCGGCCACGATGTCCTCCTGGAGGCGGGCGGCGCCCCTCTTCCAGCGCGGGTTGTCGAGCTGCTGGTGGATAATGTCGAGGGTGGTCAGGAGAGGGAGCCCGGCCTTCCCCAGGGCGGCCAGCTGCCGGGTGAACATAATCAGGTCCTCGGGGCGGGTCTTCCGCCGCCGGAGACCGCCCGCCCCGGACTCCTCGGCTTCCAGGGTGACCGGAAAGAGGCTCTTCTCCCGGAGGGACTCCAGGGCCTTCTCCCGGCCGGCGGCCTCCAGGGCCCCCCTGACCTGCTCCCCGGCCTCGTTCCGGGCGGTGTAAATGTAACGCGGCATTATTTTCGGCCCTCGCGGACGTCCCGACGTCCCGTTTTCTCCCCGCGCCGGATTAATCCGCGGGGAGGGATTCCTCGATCTCCACCACCCGGCTGACCTCTTCCAGCGAGGTCCGGCCGGCGGCGGCCTTGGCCAGGCCGTCTTCCAGAAGCGATCCCATCCCGCCAGCCCGGGCGGCTTCGATCAGCTCCGCGGTCGGGGTGTCCTTCCCCACCAGCTCCCGGAGCCGGTCGTCCATCACCATCAGCTCGGCGATCGTGGTCCGGCCCCGGTACCCGCTGTCCCCGCAGCGGTCGCAGCCTTTTCCCCGTAAGGCGACGGCTTCCCCGGAGGACTCCCCCTGTCCGGTCCGGACTAACAGTTCCCGGAGCAGCCGGGTCTCCCGGGGGGAGGGCTCCCGGCAGGCCGGGCAGATCAGCCGGACCAGCCGCTGGGCGAGGATCCCGATCACCGAGGAGGCGACCAGGAAGGCCGGCACACCCATCTCGACCAGTCGGGTGACCCCGGAGGGGGCGTTGTTGGTGTGGAGGGTGCCCAGGACCAGGTGCCCGGTCAGGGCCGCCTGAACCGCGATCTCGGCCGTCTCCAGGTCGCGGATCTCCCCGATCATAATGATGTCCGGGTCCTGGCGGACGATCGACCTCAACGCCGTGGCGAAGGTCAGGCCGGCCCGGCGGTTGACCTGGACCTGGCGGATCCCGGCCAGCTTGTATTCCGCCGGGTCCTCGACGGTGATGATGTTGAGCTTCTCGGAGTCCATCCGGGAGAGCACCGAGTAGAGGGTGGTGGTCTTCCCCGAACCGGTGGGGCCGGTAATCAGGAAGATCCCGTGGGGCCGGGCGATCAGCTTCTCGACGGCGGCGAAGACCGGGGGGGAGAAGCCGAGGGCGGAGAGATCCATCAGCATACCGGCGGCGTTAAGGATCCGCATCACCAGGTTCTCGCCGTGGATAGTGGGAAGGATCGAGACCCGGACATCGAGGTCCCCTTCCGGCCGGGTGACGTGAAACTCCCCGTCCTGGGGACGCATCGAGATCGCGATGTCCAGGTTGCTCTTCACCTTGACGTGGGAGACCAGGGGATAGAGGATCTTCTTGGGGACCCGGAGATGGGGACGAAGGATCCCGTCGATCCGGAACTTGATCGTCACCCCGTCCTTCTCCGGGTTGACGTGAATGTCGCTGGCCCGCTCCCGGACCGCGGCCCGGATCAGTTTCTGGAGAAACTCGGCGATCGGGGCGGCGAACGCCTCTTCCTCTCCGGCCTCGAGCCGGTCGAGGATGGAGAGGGGGATCTCGAACTCCTCGCTCAGGTCACGGATGATCTCCTCCGGCTTTTCCGGTCCGCCGTAGAGGCGGTCGATCTTCCCGGCCAGCCGGGAAGCGTCGGCCAGGGCCCGCCCGACCTCGAGGCCGGTCAGGTCCCGGACCCGGTCGGCCGCCTCCACATCGAGGGGATCGGCGACCGCGACCATCAGCAGGTTCCCGGTCCGGAAGAGCGGGAGGACCTGAAGGCGGCGGGCTTCCGCCTCCGGAAGGAGGGCGACCGCGTCCGGGTCGGGAGAGAAGTGGGCGAGGTCGACGTAGGGGATCCCGAAGTACTCGGAGACTACCGTGTAAGGATCCGCGGAGGCGGTGAACCGGAGGTTGTGGAGGGCCTGTTCCAGCGGGATCGCCCTTTCGGCCGCCATCCGGCCGGCCTGCTCGAGCTGGCCGGCGGTGACCACCGACCACTCCTCCAGCCGTTCGAGGATCCGCTTCCGGTCTCCGGTCTGTTCGGGTTCTTCCATCAGGAGTTCTCCGCGATTACCTTGAGGATCAGGCCGAACTCGGCGTTCTTGAGGATGAAGTCGTTCACCCCGGCCTCCACCCCCCGCTCCCGGTCCTCCTGGCCGGCCTTGGAGGTGAGCATAATGATCGGGAGATCGGCGAACCGGTCGTCGAGGCGGAGCAGCCTGCAGACCTGGTAGCCGTCCAACCGGGGCATCATAATGTCGAGCAGGACCAGATCCGGCCGGTCGGCCCGGATGGCGTTGAGGGCGGCGATCCCGTCAGCGGCGGTCTCGACCCGGTAATCCGCCGCCTCCAGCTGCTTCTGGAGTAGCTTCCGAGTAAAGGCGTTGTCTTCGACCAGGAGAATTTTCATCGGCTCAGGGAGAACAGTGCGGCCGGAACCGGCCGGATATATAGTTGAGATTATGATAACGGGAACCGGGCAGGATGACAAGCCGGAAGACGGACAAAGAAGGGACAAAGAGGGAAGCTCTCGATTCGACTCTCTTCGACAATCCAAAGTTGATGAAAGAGCCCGGGAGGACTATAGTATTCAATAAACACCGTGATAATGTGTGAGGTGACGGAATGCGGGTGAAAGTGGTCATCGACCGGATCGAGGACGGGCGGCTGGCGGTTCTCGAGATCGAGGGGGTGATGGGCGATTTCGTCTGGCCGGTGGAGTTCCTGCCGGAGACCGTCCACGAAGGGAGCGTCCTCGACTT
>PWXJ01000112.1 GCA_003561965.1 PVC group bacterium | reverse complement strand
GCCCAGACATCGACGCTGTCGTGGTTGGCGAAGAAGGAGATGTCCCCGATGACCGCGATCCCCCGGGAGTTGGCGTAACGGCGGAGCCGGTCCCACTGCCGGAAGAAGAGGTACTGGCAGAAGCGCAGCTCGGCCGTCCGGTCCGACAGTTCCGCTTCCGCCTCCCGGAGAGCCCCCGGCCGGCGGAAGGCGATCTCCTCGGGCCACCGATACCAGGGATTACCCCGGTAGCGTTCCTTGAGGGCGGAGAAGAGGGCGGAGTCGTCCAGCCAGCGGGATTTCTCCCGGCAGTAATTTTCCAGTTCCCGCCGGTCTTCCCCGGTGGCCCCGGCGGTGAAGTTCCGGTAGGCCTTCTTCAGCAGCTTCCGCTTCCACTCCGCCGCCCGGGGGTAATCGACCCGGCCGGGCGGCGGGTCGGGGGTGGAGTCGAGGTCGGCGGGTGCGAGGAGCCCTTCCCGGACCAATTCCCCGGGGCTGATCAGGAGGGGGTTGCCGGCCAGGACCGAGGGGCTGGAATAGGGGGAATTCCCGAAACCGACCGGGGAGAGCGGAAGGACCTGCCAGAGGCGCTGGCCGGCGGCGGCGAGGAAGTCGACGAAGCGGTAGGCTTCCTCGCCCAGGTCCCCGATCCCGCCCGGCGAAGGCAGGGAGGTGGGGTGGAGGAGGATTCCGGAGCGGCGGGGGAAGTTCATTGTAAAATCAGAATTCAGAATACAGAAGTCAGAAGTCAGAATACAGAATTCAGTAGTCAGAATTCAGGAGTCAGGTTTCAGAATACAGAGGTCAGGATAGGGCCGGGCTTACCTCAATAACCGCAGCCGGGGGATCCCGTACTGGCGGGAGATCCGGGCGTCGGCGGCGGCCAGGTCTCCGGCCCGGAAGACGATCTCCCGGTCGTGCTCCTCGAAGGTGAAGCGGTGAAAACCCCGCACGGGGTGTTCGAGCGCTTCGGCCAGGTCGGCGATCCGGGAGATCGGCCGGCCGTTGACCCCGGCCAGGACCAGGTCCTCCAGCCCCTGGTAGCCGAGGTTGATCTCGTCGGGCAGGACCCGGTTGAGGATCACGATCCTCTCCCGGCCCGGGAGACTCTGCCGGGCGTTATAGTGGTAATGGTAGTGAAATTTCCGGTTGGTCACCAACGGCCAGTTGGCGCCCCACTCCTTGAGGTAGTCCAGGGTCAGTTCCTGGAAGACCGCCCCGCCGGTGATCAGGTACTCGGCATCCTCCCCGGTACCGTAAGGCGGGACCAGGTAATCCGAGAGCAGCCAGCGGCGGAGTTCCATCCCGACCCGGCTCACCTCGCCTTCCCGGACCACCTCCAGTTCCACCCGGGCACCGGGGGAATAGTGCCGGCTGAAGAGGTCCCGGTATTCCAGGCGGCCCCGGCCCGGATCCTCGTAGTAGCCCTCGGCGTCCAGAGGACGGCCGTCCACCGCCAGGACCACGTCCCCTCTCTCCAGGACCCCGGCGGCCGACCCCCGGGGATAGACGGAAGTGACGTATACCCCGCCGGAATCCTCCGGCAGGCGGAGGAAGCTTCTCAGGGCCGGGCAACGGGTCGGGGAGCCGGCAAAACCCTCGTGGGCAAACCCGGAATAACTCTCCTCGCCGGCGGCCTCGAGGAACCCGCGGATGATCGCCGCCGGGATGACGACGGCGTAGTGGCGCGAGCCGTTGTAGGACATCGTCAACCCAACCAACTCACCCCCGGAGACCACCGGCTCGCTCCAGCCCCCGCCCCGGTCCTCGAAGTTGACCGCCGCCCCCAGGGCGAGGAACCGGTTCAGGCCGAGGAAATAGCGCTCCACCGAGATCCTGACGATACTCCCCGGGATGGCCCGGATCCGGTCGGGTTCCTCGAAGACCAGGAACTGGACCGGCTGGTCGGGTTTCACCAGGTCGGCGAGTTCGACCGGGACCAGCCCCTCGAAGAAGGAATCGTCATCGACGGCGAGGAGGGCCAGGTTGACGTCGTAATCGACCAGCGCGATCCGGCCCGGGAAATACCTGCTCTCCCCGCTCTTCTCGAGCCTGATCGTGGTGGCGTCCTTGACGATATCGGCGGCGGTCAGGATCTTCCCGGGGGCGACCGGGCAGCCGTAACCGGAACGGCTCTCCTCCCGCTTCCGGTTCCAGGGACTGACATAATCGGTGTGCTGGTAGGTGACGTGGATCCGGACCGGGGAAACTTCCCCGGCCGGGACCGGCCGGGCCTCCGCGGCCGCCGGGAGCCCGCCGGTCCCGGCCAGCAGCAAGAGAAGAAGTATCTTTCCCGAAGATTTCACGAGGGGTTTACCTGGTAATCCCGGGCAGCCCGGTTATCCGCTCGAACAGGTCCAGCAGCCCGATCCCGGGTTCGGAGAGGTGCCGGTCGGAGGGGATCCGGTACCGCTCGAGGATCTCCGGGTGCTGCTCCGCCGCTTCCGCCCGGTCGAGGACCAGCGGCGGGTACTCGCCGTCAAACTCGACCAGGTGGTAGTCGCCGAGCGGGCGGGAGAAGGCCTCCGGGAGGTCGGAGAGCGCCCTGATCCTCCGGCCGTTGACCCGGTCGACCACCCGCTGGGTGATATCGGTATAGTACTGGTTGACCGGGGCGGGGAGGACCCGGGAGAGGATAACCACCTCCGGCTGGCGGCGGTAGATCCGGTCCTGGTGGTAGTGAAGAAAGTAGTAGGCCAGGCGGGGATCGGACCGGGTGGTCCAGTCGTCGCTCCAGGTCTTGAGGTACTCCCGGGAGAGCGGCTGGAAGAGCAGGCCGGCGAAGACCAGGTACTCGGGGAGGGTTTCGTATTCGTTGGCGGTATTCAACCGCTCCCGGCCCCGTCTCAGGGGAACGGTAACGTTCAACTCCTCCCCGTCCCGGACCAGGCCCAGGATCACCTCCTCCCCCACCTGCTTCCGCTCCACCACCTCTTCGAGAAAGTAGCTCTCCCCCCCGATCGAGATCGTCCCGTCGTTCCGGATCGGGTGGCCGTCGATCTCCAGCAGGAGGTCGCCGGGGCGGACCAGTCCCCGGGCCGAATGCCCCTCGATCAGGGCCGCCGCCCGGACCCCGGTCCGGTCGGCGGGCAGCCCGACGTACTCCCGGTAGGCCGGGTTGAGCAGGTTGTGGGCGACGATCCCCAGGTCGGGGTAGCCGTCGTAGTTTCCGGTGGCGATATCCTCGAGGAAGTGGTCGATCACGGTGATCGGGATCACGTGGCCGACGTTCTCCGAGGGCTGGACCCCCTGGAAGACGATCCCGGCGATCTTCCCGTCCTGGAGGACCGGCCCGCCGGAGTTGCCCGGGTTGACCGCGGCGTCGATCTGGGCGATCAGGTGGTAATCCCGCCCGGAATGACGGTAGAGGGCGTAATCGATCCGGGAGACCACCCCCCGGGTCACCGTGATCCTCCGGCCCCCGGCCGGGAAGCCGTAAGCCTCGACCACCGAGCCGAGCCGGGGAGTCTCCCGGTGGAGTTCCAGGTAGGAGGTATCCTCGAAGAAGCCGGGGTCGAGAACCTCGACCAGGGCCAGGTCGCAGTCGTGGGCGATCTCGGCGACCACCGCCGCGTAGGGGGTGCCGCTGTCCTCCTTCTCCACCTCGAGGTAGCGGGAGTCGCTGACCACGTGGGCGCTGGTCAGGATCCGGTTGCCGGGTATGATGACCCCGGAGCCCCGCCCGACGGAAAAGTCCTGCCGCTGCCAGGGGGAGCCGTAATCGGGGCGCTGGCTGATGTTCCGGATCCGGACGATCGCCGACCGGATCCGGTCCAGGTCCTCCCCGGTCTCGGCCGCCGGCAGGCGGGAGACGCCGGAGAAGAGCAGGACGACAACAGCCAGCAGGTACGGTCCCTTCATATCAGTCCACCCTGATCAGCCGGTATTCCCGTTCGCCCAGCCCGGCCCGCTCGCCGGCGGCGAGGAAGGGTTCGATATCGACCCCGAAGAGGGTTTGAAACTTGTCCCTGAGCCGGGGGAGGCAGCAGTACTGGCCGGCGATCTCTTCCGTCACCCGCTTCTTCGAGACCTTCACCCGTTTGGCCACCGCGCTGCAGCCCGGGATCAGCGGGGCCTTCTGGATCAGGTCGACCGAGGCCTGGTCGACGGCCAGGATATCCCGGGAGGCCAGGATCCCCTGGTCGGGGACGAAGGGCGGCTCGGTCCAGTCGCAGCAGTCGCAGTCGGGGGCGATGTCGAGCAGGAAGTTCAGGTAGAG
>PWXJ01000311.1 GCA_003561965.1 PVC group bacterium | reverse complement strand
GTTCTACGATCATCCGCCGGATGGCCTCGAAATCCCGGCGGGCCCGAACGAATCGTTCGTCCAGCCGTAAGTCTTTCTCCCGTTCCTTCTTTTCCAGGAACAGGCGAGCCTTTTCCTCGGATACCTTCATTGCGACAATCAGGATAACCCCGCCCGGCGGACCTGTCAATCCCCTCTGTTCAGGAGGATATCTATAGTTCGCTCAGGGCCCGGCTAGCCCAGAGCAGAGGGATCCCGACCTACCGTTGACCGGCTCCGGGAAAAACTCCAGCAGATAGAAGAGGCCGTTCACCCGGTGCCAGTCATCAACCCGCCGGGCCAGCAGCCGGGGGATGGGGATGTCCGTGTCCCAGATCAGGTAACGGATATCCCGGCTGCTCAAGAAATCCCGCAGGCGGTCGGGATCATCGGCCACCGTCTCCCGGTCCAGGAAGTAGATCGGCCGCTTCCCGAAAGCCCGATCCTGAGTCAAGTGGCCCACTATCCGGTTCTTGCCGACGGCGTCGGTGAAACCGCCCAGGGCCGCCGGCTCCTGTCCAGCGATCAGATCCTCCAGTCGGCTGCCTTCGAGCCGGGGCCAGACGTACCCGGTGGGATAGTCGTCTCCCCATCCGGAAATAATCCGCTTCAGGCTGAGCCCGCTGTCGGGTCCGGCCCGGCGGTACTCGGGGAGACGCAGACCCCGTTGATTGGCGAATACATATCCAGCTTCCAGAATCGCAATCACCACCACCGCCGCGACCCAGATTTTCCCGACAAGCCGCGGGGGCGAATTCCGGACAGAACTTATCCGGGCGGCCGTGACGGCGAAGGCGGGGAGGCCCAGACCGTAGATCCAGATGGAGAAACGGGCGATGTGGTTGCGAGGGATAATCACAAACAGTGCCATAACCGTCAGAGCCAGGCAGATTAAGGCTTGCGCCGTGGACCGGCCGGAGGAGAAGTAAGCGGACCGCCTGTACTTCCCGACCGCGGCCGCCAGGGACCAGACGATCGCGGGCAGGCAGCCCAGGAGCCAGAGATAACCCAGGCCGCCCTGGCGGGAAGTGTAGCTGACGACCGCTTCCTTCCAGTGCCCGTAGCTCCAGCCCTGCCCCCAGGTAAAGAGAACCCGGCTCAGTTGACTCCATTCACCCGTCCCCGGGGCGTAAGCGGGCACGACCAGGCTCCCGGGGTCGAGCACCCCGGGAAAAATCCTGTACCCGGCCACGGCGAACCCCACCGGATGAAGCGGGCTCCCGGTATGGAGGAAATTACGGAGGTACCAGTAGCCGCCGACCGCCAGGGCGATCGCCATCACCGATAAAAGGAAGGCCAGGCTGTCCCGAAGTCTGTTCCTCCCCTTCCGGTCCGCGGCCTTACCGTCGCGGGCCCCGACCACATTACCAAACCTTTTCCTCCGGGTGACAATCATACCGACCGCGATCACGCTCATATTCACGGCCAGCACCGCCACCCCGGTGCCCTTGACGCCCAGGGCCAACCCCAGGCCGCAGCCCAGGGCGGGCAGGAGTTTCCAGGGCGGATTTCCGGAGGTGACCCGGCCGACGGTCGCGACCGTCATCGCCAGGCCGGCGATAAAAACCGAAGCGGCGGCGGTATCGACATAAGTGGTCGGCGTCTGGGTGATGTTGACCGGGATTAGCAGAAACAGAAATCCCGCCACCGCCGACCATCGGATATCCGCCCCGGCCATCCGGGCCAGGCAGAAGATCCCCGCTACCCCCAGGGGAAGCCAGGGGAGGTTGATGGAGTTCAGCAGCCGGGGCAGACCCCCGGCCCGGATCAAAACAAACCCGAAAAGTTCCACCGCCTTGGGATAACCGTTCCAGAAGCTGTCGATTATCGCAGTCCAGTAGGAAGAGTAGTCGGCCGTTATCCAGTGGACCCGCCCGGAGAGGGCCCAGAAATGGATTGTCGGGTTGTGGTACCAGAGGCCGTCCCAGGAAGAGTCCGGCAGCAGGTAGGCCAGAAACCAGAGGAGGAGGTACCAGAGGCCGCCCAGGACAAGAATGACGCGAATGACCGGATCTCCGGACCGCCGGTAACGGCAATCTCTCTTGCTGCAAGGCGAAGATAATCCGCGAGCATAGAGAACCCCGGCCAGCCCGGAGGTGATAAGAACCGCTATTCCTAATCCGGAAGTCAAGGGCAGCCGGAACAGGCCGCCCAGAAGCGGCAGCGCCTGGCAGAGGCCGAAAAAAACCAGACCGCCTCCCAGCCACCGCAGCATTTCTTCGCCGGGGCCGGGGCTGGGATGCCCGTCGTCCACCGGGGGCGGAGAACCGGCCCCGGAAATACTCCCTGTTTTCGACTCTGGCTTATCTCGAATCATTTAACCTTCTTCGGCCCTTTTCCGGCGGGAAAACAACTCTGATCAGATATCCCCTCCTTCTCCAGCGGGGGTGGGGAAAAACTCCAGGACGTAAAAGTCCCCGGCCGAATGCCATTCGTCAACCAAACGGGCCAGGGGTCGGGGGACCCTGACCCCCTTGTCCCAGATCACGTACCTGACCTCGCGTTCGGCGAGAAACTCCGGCAACCTGACGGGGTCGTGGGCGGTGGTGGAGAAATCAAAGAAATATATCTCTCTTCTCCCGAATGCCCGTCCCTGGGTCAGGTTCCCCGGCATCCTCCAGCCATCCATATTAGGGCCGTACATCAAGCTCAAGGCCACCGTATCACTCCCGGAATGGATCTCCTCGAAGATTGTCCCTTTCAAGTTCGCCCAGGCGTATCCGACCGGATAGTCTTCCCTGAGCGCGGTGAGAAAAAGGGAGGGCGAAGGGAGTCTCCTTTCCCTTCCCTGCAAGCGCAGGCGCCAGTCCCGGACCAAATTGGACTGGTAATGCAAAGCGTAGAGACCTTCGAAGAGGAGTGAAGCCGTCACCAGCCCGGCCCAGAATAACCCCGCCTTCCTGTACGGACCGCGAACGTGGCGGTTGATATCCTGGATAACGACTGCGAAACAGGGAAGCCCCAGCCCGTATAGCCAGATGGTATAACGAGCCACGTGGTTGTGGTGTTTCGGCATTGCAAAAAACAGGAGGGCCAGGGCGGCCGCCAGAAAGAAAAGAACCGCCGGTCGATCTCCTGCCATCCCGGACCGTCGGCGCAGTGCCCGGAAAAAGAGAACCAAGATCGACGGGAGACACCCGAAGAGCCAGAGGAAACCCAAGCCCCCGGAACGGGAAGCGACCCGGGTGGCGGCGTGGTCCCAGGTTGTCAAGCCCTGGAGCCAGTTGAAGGCCAGCCTCTTCACCTGAGGCCATTCTTCCGTATCCGGGATTTTCTGGATATGGGGGATGGGAAACTGGGTTTCCATTGAAACCCCGGGGAATATCTCTCTTCCCAAGACGGTCAGGCCGATCGGGTGAAATGGGCTGCCGGTATGGTGGTAATTGCGAAAGTACCAGTATCCCCCGACGGCCAGGGCGATGGCCGCGGCGGCGGAGGAGAAGAGGGCCGCCCGGAGGATAAATCTTAGAGCAAACGCAGTTGGATTCCTCCCCGGATAATCCCGGTGGGTTTCCCGGCGGATTCTCCTGGCGGCAAGAAGGGAGAAGAAGGTCAGAGCCGTCGAGGAGATGAAAATCAACAAAATCCCCGTTCCCTTGGCGCCAAGCGCCAGGCCCAGCCCGCTTCCCAGAGCCGGGAGGAGGTAACAGGGCACAACCCCCTTTCTTACCGATTTAATGCAGAAGGAGATAACCGCCAGAAGCGCTATGTAAATGGAAGCCGTGGCGGTATCGACATAGGTGGTTATCGACTGGGCAATGTTTACCGGGACAAAAATAAACAGTAGGGCGGAAGCCAGCGCCCAGCGCCGGTTAGCCCCCAGCATCCCGGCGATGCAATATATCCCCAGGACCCCGAGAGGGACGAAGAGAAGCTGGAAGGCATTGAGCAGGCGGACCATCCCGGTGGCCCGGGTCAGGATAAAACCCAAAAGTTCCACCCCCTTGGGGTAGCCGTTCCAGTTCGGATCAACCGTTCCGGACCAGAACTCGCAGTAATCGGTGGTTATCCAGTGTACCCGGTCCTCCAGGGCCCAGAAGTGCATCGTCGGGTTGTGGTACCAGAGCCCGTCGAAGCTGGAGTCGGGGAGGAGGCCGCCCATCACCCAGAGCGACAGGTATAACAACAGGGCCGCCGCGATCACGACGCGGATCAGGACGGGGAACCGCGGCCGTCTTTGCCCTTTCT
>PWXJ01000014.1 GCA_003561965.1 PVC group bacterium | reverse complement strand
GCCAGCCGGTCGGGGCGTAGAGGGCGGTCAGGGCGATCCCGGCCACCGCGGTGGGGAGGGCGAAGGGGAGGTCGACCATCCCGTCGAGGAGCTTGCGCCCCGGGAACCGGTAGCGGACGATAGCCCAGGCGGTCAGGGAGCCGAAGACGGCGTTGGTGACCGCGGCGGCGAAGGAGATCCCGAAGGAGACCCGGTAGGAGGCGACCACCTGTCGGGAGGTGGCGGCCGTCCAGAAAGTCTCCCAGCCGACCCCCAGGGCCTTGAGCGAGATCCCGGCCAGGGGGATCAGGACCAGCAGCCCCAGGTAGGAGAGGGCGAACCCGAAAGAGAGCCCGAAGCCGGGGATCACCCGGCGGGGCTGCTTCCTGGCCTGGCGGGGGGAGTTCATCGGCTCCGGACTACTTGACCAGGTAGATCTGATCGAAGATCCCGCCGTCGCGGAAGTGCTTCTCGGTGGCCGGGGTCCAGCCGCCGAAGACCTCGTCGATGGTGAACATCGGCACTTCCGGGTACTGGTCGCGGAACTCCTCCAGGTACCGGGGGTCGCTGGGACGGAAGAAGTGCTTCCCGGCCAGCCGCTGCCCGGTCTCCGAGTAGAGGTATTCCAGGTAGGCCTGGGCCGTTTCCCGGGTGCCCCGGCGGTCGACGTTGCGGTCGACCAGGGCCACGGTCGGCTCGGCCCGGATGCTGACCGAGGGGATGACGATCTCGAAGTCGTCCCCCCGCCGCTGGAGGGCGAGGAGGAGTTCGTTCTCCCAGTTGACCAGGACGTCCCCGATGCCGCGTTCCATAAAGGTGGTGGTCGCCCCCCGGGCCCCGGTGTCGAGGACCGGGACGTTGCGGTAGAGGCGGGTGATGTAGCCGATCACCTCGGCCTCGTCCCCCTCGAACCGCTGCTCGGCCCAGCCCCAGGCGGCCAGGTAGTTCCAGCGGGCCACCCCGGAGGGCTTGGGGTTGGGGGTGATCACCGAGACCCCCGTCCGGGCCAGGTCGTCCCAGTCCCGGATCCCGGCCGGGTTCCCCTTCCGGACCAGGAAGGCCAGGGTGGAGTGGTAGGGGGCGCTGTTGTAGGGGAGGCGCTCCTGCCAGTCCCGGGGGAGGAAGCCGGCCTCGGCGATGGCGTCGATGTCGTAGGCCAGCGCCAGGGTGACGACGTCGGCCGGTGCCCCGTCGATCACGTAGCGGGCCTGCCGGCTGGAACCGCCGTGGGACTGGCGGATCAGGGAGGTCCGGTTGGTCTTCCCCTGATAGTGTTCGGAAAAGGCCCGGTTGAACTCCAGGTAGAACTCCCGGGTCGGGTCGTAGGAGACGTTGAGCAGTTCGACGTCGGCCCGCTCCCGCCCGCCGCAACCGGCCAGGCTCAGGACCGCCGCCAGGGCCGCGACAACCGGGAGACTGACAGTCTTTCTTCTCTTCATCATATATCCCTCCGGAATTTATCTCGGCTATTCCGGTTCTTCCCCGTCGCAATCCGGATCGTCATCCGGGACGAAATCGTTGACGATCTCCCGGACCAGGCCGGGAGAGAATCCCCGGCGGGCCAGGTAGGCAAAGAGCTTGCGCCGGGCCGCTTCCGGTGTCTGGCCGCGGTAGTGGCGGATTCTTCCTTCCGCCAGTTGGCGGGCCGCTTCCCGTTCCCTATCCGGGGGGAGGAGTTCCTCGAGAATAGCTCGGGCGGTTTCGGGTTCGATCCCTTTCTCCCGCAGTTCCCTCTCGATCAGCCAGGCCGACCGGGGCTTGAAATTGATCCGGGAGTTGACCCAGAGCCGGGCGAACTTCTCGTCGTCGAGCAGTTCCAGCCGCTCCAGTTTCTCGATGGTCGCGGAGACGGCTTCGGGGGAATATTTTTTCCCGAGCAGCCTGTCTTTCAGTTCCTTCCGGGATCGTTCCCGGTAGGTGAGGATCCGCAGGGCGCTCTCCCAGGCCCGCCGGAGTTCTTCGCCGTGCTCCCTGGAATCAACCGAAGTCAAGTCCGTCTTCCCCGCTGGGATAGTGTCGCCCCAGGCCCGCGCAGGGGTTATTTGTCCGCCTTCTCCTGGATGACCTTCCGGATATCCTTCGCGATCTTCTCGGCCAGCTTCCGGTCCTCCTTGAGGAGATCCCGGGCCCGTTCCCGGCCACGGCCGAGGGAGCTGTCCTGGTAGGAGAGGGAGCTGCCGCGCTTTTCGATCACCCCGTGGTCGATACCGAGGTCGAGCAGGGACCCGGCCCAGGAGATCCCCTCGTTGTACATAATGTCGAACTGGGCTTCCCGGAACGGGGGGGCCACCTTGTTCTTGACTATCTTGGCCTTGGTCCGGGAGCCGATCGCCTCCCCGGCGGAGTTCTTGATGTAGCCGATCCGGCGCATATTGATCCGGACCGAGGCGTAGAACTTCAGAGCCCGTCCGCCCGGCGTGGTCTCCGGGCTGCCGAACATCACCCCGATCTTCATCCGGATCTGGTTGATGAAGACGCAGCAGGTCTTGGACTTGCTGATCGCCGAGGTCAGCTTCCTCAGGGCCTGGGACATCATCCGGGCCTGGAGACCGACGTGGGTGTCCCCGATCTCGCCCTCGATCTCGGCCTTGGGGACCAGGGCGGCCACCGAGTCGACCACGATCAGGTCGACCGCGTTGGAGCGGACCAGGGTCTCGGCGATGTTCAACGCCGCCTCCCCGGAGTCGGGCTGGGAGATCAGCAGCTCGTCGAGGTTGACCCCGATTACCTTGCAGTAGGCCGGGTCGATGGCGTGCTCGACGTCGATGTAGGCGGCCACCCCCCCGGTTTTCTGGACGTTGGCCACCGCCTGAAGGGCCAGGGTGGTCTTCCCGGAGGCTTCCGAACCGTAGATCTCCACCACCCGTCCCCGGGGCAGTCCCCCGATCCCCAGGGCGATATCCAGGGTCAGGGCGCCGGTCGGGATATGGCCGACCCTGACATCGGCCGACTGCTGGCCGAGCTGCATAATCGTCCCCTTCCCGTACTGTTTCTCCACCTGTTCCAGGGCCAGGCTCAGGGCCTTCTTTTTCTGCTCCGCCAGCTTGGCGTTCTGATCGGTTCCGGTTGCCTTGGTCTCCTTGGCCATATCTCCTCCTTCAGCCCGCCGGCTGGTCCGGGCGGGTCCGGTCTTCCGGTTTGATTTCGCCTAATCCCCGGCCCCGTGGCGGGATACGATCCGATGGATCGCTCCCCCCGGGGTGAGGGTGCTTTCCATCAATACTATCATATCGACTTTGAGGGAACCAAGCGAATCCGACCGTCGCATTTCGACTTCCCGGGCGATCTCCCGGGGATCGGACCCGGGCCGGGTTTTCTTAAACCGGCCCAGGGTCAGGTGGGGGGTGTACTTCCGGGTTTCCCGGGGGAACCCCAGTCCCTCCAGGTCCCGGTCGAGTTCCTCCGCCAGAGCGGTCAGCCGGCCCCTCCCCTCCCCGACCCCGGCCCAGATCACCCGGGGCTTCCCCCGCGGGGGAAAGACCCCCAGCCCCTCGAGGGCGGCCGGGAACGGCAGGTGGGATTCGGCCAACCGGTCGAGGCAATCCCGGAGCGGGGGGATGGAGGAGGCCTCGGCCCCGCCGAGAAACTTCAAGGTCAGGTGAATGTTCTCCGACTTCGTCCACCGGACCCCCGTCAGCCGGCCGGAGAGTTCGCGGACCAGCCGGGAGACGGCCTCCCGGACCGGATCCGGCAGGGTCACCGCGACGAACATCCGTAAACGCCGGCCGTTATTCATCGCCCCTCCCGGCCGCTTCGACCAGCAGGGCGATCGCCCTCCGGGCCGCCCGGAGCTTGATCTCATCGCGGGAGCCGGAAAAGACGTGTCTCTCCACCTTTTCTCCTCGCGGGCCGGCCAGGGAGATATAAACCAGGCCGACCGGTTTTTCCGGGCTCCCGCCTCCGGGACCGGCGATCCCGGTAATGGCCGCGCCGACTGTACTGCCGAAGACCTTCCGCGCCCCCCGGGCCATCGCCAGCGCGGTCTCGGGGCTGACCGCGCCTTTCTCCCGGATGATCCCGCTCTCCACTCCGAGCAGTTCGGTTTTCGCCCGGTTGGAGTAGGCGACCACTCCGCCGAGGTAGAATTCCGAGCTGCCGGGCCGGCCGGTGATCAGGTCCCCGAGCCGGCCGCCGGTGCAGGACTCGGCCGTGGCCAGGGACCAGCCGCGGTCTCGAAAAAGCTGACACAGGGCTGCTGGAGAAGTACGATTCACAGTTCGTTTTCCACTGGATTCTCTCGCCCGATCGAGTTAAACTTTATCAGAATTATATCCATCCGGCTAACCGGAATAACGGAGAATGCCGATGAAGAACAGTTTACTCTTGGTAACGGCCCTGGCGATTATGTTCGTCTTCCTGTCTCATCCGGCCCCAGCCCAGCAGAACCCGGGGGACGTCTGGGTCCCGGAAAAAGCGCTTCCCTCCGGGGTGGTGATACCCGGCTACTGGCGTCCGCCCTTTCGCCAGGGATTTTACTGGGTGGAGGGCAAGGAAGACGAGGACGGGAACTGGATCCCGGGACACTGGCGTCCGGTTCCCGGTTCTCGGCCCCGAGACCGGGCCTGGGTCCCCGGTTACTGGGACGGCGAGGCCTGGGTGGAAGGTTTCTGGCGTCCCTACACCCGGCCCGGGTATATCTGGATCGACCCCCACTGGCGGGACGGGCGTCGGTACGACGGCCACTGGCGGGCCTATGTCGGCGGCCAGCCCTGGCACACCCGTTACCCGAGGAGATAATTTCGGGGGCACAATACCTAATTCCTCCAACAGTCCTTCTCGGAGGTTGGTTCCAAGCGAAGGAATTAAGTGTGTCCCCGGAATTCGGCGGCGATCAGGTAGAGGCCGTAGAGGGTGAGGTGGGGGTCGATCTTTTGGATCAGGCGGGACCGGGAGAGGATCAGGCCGGCGTGGCCGCCGGTGGCGACCAGGCGGGTCTCCCTCCCCCAGCCCAGTTCCTTCTTCAGCTCCCGGATGATCTTCTCCACCAGCCCCAGGGTCCCCCAGTAAACCCCGGAACGGATCGCCTCCGAGGTCTCCCGGCCGAGCACGCCTCTCGGGAGTTGGATCCGGGCCCGGGGGAGGAGGGCGGCTTTCCGGAACAGGGCCTCGGTGGAGATCCCCAGGCCGGGGGCGATCACCCCGCCCAGGTATTCGAAGTTTTCCGAGATCACGTCAAAGGTGATCGCGGTCCCGAAGTCGACCACGATCGCCGGTCCGCCGTACCTCCGGTAGGCCCCGACCGCATTGGCGATCCGGTCGGGTCCGACCTGTTCCGGACGGGAGTATAGAATTTTCAGTCCGGTATCCGTCCGGGAGGTCAGGAGCCGGCAGTCGATCCCCGCCCGGCGGCAGGCGGCGATGGTCGGGGCGTTCCGGCGGGGGACCACCGAGGCCAGGATGGCGGCCTCGATCCGGCGCCCGGAAGATATTTTCCGCAACCGTCTCTCCAGGCTCCGGACGGTGGAGGGTCCGGACCACTCTTCCACCAGCCGGCCGTCTTCCCAGAGCCCCCCGGTCAGGGCGGTATTTCCCAAATCGAGGGTGAGGATCGGCGGCTTCACGGGCAAGGAGGGGCGGGTTCAGGGGAGTAATTCCCGAACCGCCCGGAGGAGGGTCTCCGGCTGGAAGGGCTTGGTGATGGTCCGGTCGGCGCCGAGTTTCTCCGCCAGTTTCAGGTAGGTGTTCGGGCCGATCCGACCTCCGGCCGAGATGGCGATGATCTTCAGCGAGGTCCCGGAACGGCGGATCCGCATAATCAGTTCCAGTCCGTCGGTGTCGGGCATCAGGAGGTCGGTGATCACCAGGTCCGGCGGATCCGAGTGGATGATCTCCAGGCCCGCCGCGGCCGAGCCGGCTTCCTGAACCCGATAGCCTTCCACGGACAGGAGCCGGACCAGCAGCCGGCGGACGCTGTCATCATCCTCGACGACCAGGATCCGCTTTGCCGTCTGCTCCATTCTTACTCCTTTCGCTACCGGGCTGCTTGACGGTGGATCGCTTCGTTGCTCCAATCCGCCGGGTGTGGCCGGGTATTTTTATTCCACAACCAGTTCCAGGGCGATGTCGGCGGCGGGGGCGGAGTGGGTCAGACGGCCCAGGGAGACGCTCTCCACCCCGGTGGCGGCCACCCCGGCTATCGTTCCCAGGTCGATCCCCCCCGAGGCTTCCAGCCGGGCCTTCCCCCCGCCCCGCCGGACCGCTTCTTCCAGTTCGGCAGGGGGGAAATTGTCGAGCAAGACCGCCTCGGCCCCGGCGGCCAGGGCCTCCTCCATCTCCTCCACCGACTCGACTTCGATCTCCACCGGTCTTTCCGGCTGGGCTTCCCGGGCCAGGCGGATCGCCCGGGATATCCTCCCCTCCCCGGACCCGGCGACCACCGCCAGGTGGTTGTCCTTGATCAGGATGGCGTCGTAGAGGCCGAAGCGGTGATTCTCCCCTCCCCCCATCCGGACGGCGTATTTCTGGAGCCGGCGGAGGCCGGGGATGGTCTTGCGGGTGTCGAGGATCCGGGTCTTCCCGGGACGGACCCGCTCGACAAAGCGGGCGGTCTCGGTGGCCACCCCGCAGAGATGCTGGAGGATATTCAGCGCGGTCCGCTCCCCAGCCAGGATCGGCCGGAGTTTCCCCTTCAGGCGGATCAGGACCGTCCCCGGCTCGACCGTCTCCCCCTCCCCGGCCGCGAGTTCGACGGCGAGGGCGGGGTCGAGCTCGTTGAAGACCATCCTGGCCAGCGGGAGGCCGGCGGTGACCAGTCTCTGCCGGGCGGAGATCTCGGCCTTCCCCCGCTCCCCTGCCGGGATCAGGGCGTCGGTGGTGATGTCCCCGGAGCCGATATCCTCGGCCAGGACCTGCTGGATCAGTCCGCGATAGCTCTCGAAGTCCATTGTAAGATTTTTGCGAAATATTCCGGTATTGGGATTCTCAGGCGTCGGCTTCGAGAGTGGAGATGATCTTGCGCAAGTTTAGCACTTCCCGGTTCAGGTCTTCAAGCTGGTTCCGGGTTTTTTCCTGGACTTCCGGCGGGGCCTTGGAGAGAAAATTCTTGTTTCTCAGGCGGGTCCGGACCCGCTTCAGGGCGTTCTCCGCCCCGGAGAGTTTTTTTGCGAACCGGGCGTGTTCGGCCGCGGGATCGATGATCCCGGCCAGCGGCATATAGACCTTCCAATCTCCGACCAGGGCGGAGGGGACGGTCTTCTCCGGCCGGTAGCCGGGATCGACGGCCAGGGAGCAGTTCCGGACCAGGGCGGCCATCCCGGCCGCCTCCCCGGACAGTTCATCCGCCGTCCCCGTTTCTCCGGGGACGATCACGAAAGAAACTTTTTTGGCCGGGGGCAGCTCGTACTCCTTCCTCAGCATCCGGGCGGCGCTGACCAGTTCGTGCTTCAATTCGGCTCTCCGTCGGATCTCCGGAAAGAAGAGTTCCGCTTCGGGCTCCGGCCAGGAGGACCTGATCAGCATCCCCTCCCGGCCGAGCAGCTGCCAGATTCTTTCGGTGATGTAGGGCATAAAGGGGTGGAGGAGCTTGAGCGAGGCGGTCAGCACCTCGAGCAGGACCCCCCGGACCACCGCCGCCCGCCCGGCTTCGTCGGCGGCCAGGGCGAACTTGGCGCTCTCCAGGTAGCGATCGCAGAAGTGGTGCCAGAAAAAGTCGTGGAGGCCGAGGGCGGCCTCGTTGAAGTGGAAGCGGGAAAGGGCTTCCCGGCAGCTCTCGATGGTTCGCTGGAGCCGGCCGAGGATATCCCGGTCGTCCAGCGAGAGGAGGTTCGGGTCGGACCTGGGGTCGGCGGTCTCCCCTTCGTCAAGCCGGCCGGCGACAAAGCGGGCGGCGTTCCAGATCTTGTTGGCGAAGTTCCGGCCCAGTTCGCAGAGGGCGTTGGAGTAGTGGACGTCCTGCCCGATCGGGGAGAGGCGGGCGATGGTGAACCGGAGGGCGTCGGCGCCGTATTCCCCGATCACGTCTAGGGGGTCGGGGGAGTTGCCCAGGGACTTGCTCATCTTCCTCCCCTGCATATCCCGGATGATCCCGGTGAAATATACCCGCCGGAAGGGGATATCGCCCATAAACTCCAACCCGGCCATAATCATCCGCGCCACCCAGAAGAAGATGATGTCGGGGGCGGTCACCAGGTCGGAGGTGGGGTAGAAGGCCCGGAGGTCCCCGGTCCCGTCCGGCCAGCCGAGGGTGGAGAAGGGCCAGAGCCAGGAGGAGAACCAGGTGTCGAGGACGTCTTCGTCCTGGACCCAGCCCTCACCCTCCGGGGGCTCGAGCCCGACGTGGATCTCCTCCCCCCGGTACCAGGCCGGGATCCGGTGCCCCCACCAGAGCTGGCGGCTGATGCACCAGTCGCGGATGTTCTCCATCCAGTGCTCGTAGACCTTGACCCAGCGGTCGGGATAAAAGGTGATCCTCCCTTCCCGGGCCGCCGCCAGGGCCGGTTCGGCCAGGGGTTTCATCCGGACGAACCACTGCAGGGAGAGGTAGGGTTCGATGACCGCCCGGCAGCGGTAGCACTCACCGATCGCGTGAAGGTGAGTCTCTTCCTTTTCCAGCAGTTTCTCCCGGCGGAGGAAGGCGACCAGTTCCTTGCGGCACTGGAAACGGTCCCGCCCGGCGAACCTCTCTCCGGCGTTCTCGTTCATCCGGCCCGAGGTATCCATCACCACCACCTGGGGGAGGTTGTGCCGGCGGCCGATTTCGAAGTCGTTGGGGTCGTGGGCCGGGGTGACCTTGACCGCCCCGGTCCCGAAGGCGGGATCGACGAACTCATCGGCGATCACCGGGATCTCCCGCTCGACCGCCGGGAGGATGACGGTCCGGCCGACCAGTTCCCGGTAGCGGGGGTCTTCGGGGTGGACCGCGACCGCGGTGTCGCCGAGCATCGTCTCCGGCCGGGTGGTGGCGACGGTGACGAATTCCCCGCTGCCTTTCAGGGGGTAGCGGATATGCCAGAGGGAACCGGACTTCTCCTCGTGCTCGACCTCCTCGTCGGAGAGCGCGGTGTGGCAGCGGGGGCACCAGTTGATCAGGTAGGTCCCCCGGTAGATCAGCCCCTTCCGGTAGAGCCGGACAAAGACCTCCCGGACCGCCCGGGAGAGCCCGGGGTCGAGGGTGAATCTTTCCCGGGACCAGTCGCAGGAACAGCCCAGTTTCTTCAACTGGTTGATGATCGTCCCCCCGTATTCCTCCTTCCAGTCCCAGACCCGTTCGACGAATCTTTTCCGGCCCAGGTCCTCCCGGGAAACACCCTCTCCGGCCAGGTGTTTCTCCACCACGTTCTGGGTGGCGATCCCGGCGTGGTCGGTCCCGGGCAGCCAGAGGGTCTCCCGGCCCCGCATCCGCTGCCAGCGGACCAGGATGTCCTGGAGGGTGTTGTTGAGGACGTGGCCCATCGTCAGAATCCCGGTGACGTTGGGCGGGGGGATCACGATCACGTAGGGATCGGAGCCGTCCGGGTCGGCGACGAAGGCCCGCTCTCTCTCCCAGAGCCGGTAGATCGAATCCTCGATCTCCCCGGGGTCGTAACGGGTCGGCCAGGGGGAGGAATTAGGGGAATCCGTGGTCATAGTCTTAACCGGAGCTGCCGCGACCGCCTGCCACCCCTGATCCCGGTCCGGATTACCGCTTGCCGCCGCCCGGCTTCTTCTTTCTCTGCTTGAGCAGCTTGTAATCGACGCTGTCGACCAGGGCCTGGTAGGCCGCCTCGATGATGTTCTGGGAGACCCCGACCGTGCCCCAGATGTCCTTCCGGTCCCGGCTCTGGATCAGGACCCGGACCTTGGCCGCCGTCCCCGCCGAGGCGTCGAGGTCCCGGACCTTGAAGTCGGCCAGGTGAACTTCCCGGATCTCCGGGTAGAAGCGGAGAAGGACCTTCCGCAGGGCGTTGTCGAGCGCGTTGACCGGACCGTCTCCCTCCCCGGCCGAGAGTTCGCTCTTCTCCCCGACCCGGATCTTCACCGTCGCCTCGGAGAGAGTGGGCTGGTTCTGCCGTTTCTCGACGATCACCCGGAATCCCTCCAGCTTGAAGAAATCCTTATGCTTGCCCATCGCCTTCTGGAGGAGGATCCGGAAGGACGCGTCGGCCCCCTCGAAGTCGTAGCCCTCCTCCCCCAGCCTCTTCAATTCCTCCAGAACCCGGGCGGTCTCCGGGGTCTCCTTGTCCAGGTCGACCCCGAACTCGACCGCCTTCAGGATCACGTTGCTCTTGCCCGAAAGCTCCGAGACCAGCACCCGCCGGCGGTTTCCCACCTCTTCCGGCTGGATATGTTCGAAAGTCCGGGGGTTCTTCCGGACGGCGTCGACGTGCATCCCCCCCTTGTGGGCGAAGGCGCTCTCCCCGACGAAGGGGGCCCGCGGGTTGGGGGTGATGTTGGCCATCTCGTCGACGAAACGGGAAAGGTCGCCGAGTTTCCGGAGCCGGGGCCTGGTCAGGGCGGGAAGCCCCATCTTCAGGACCAGGTTGGGGATGATCGAGCAGAGGTTGGCGTTTCCGGTCCGCTCCCCGTAGCCGTTGATCGTCCCCTGGACCATCACCGCCCCGGCCCGGACCGCGGCCAGGGTGTTGGCCGTGGCCAGTCCGCCGTCATCGTGGGTGTGGATCCCCAGGGGCAGGGTGAAACTTTCCCGGACCGCGTTGGTGATCCCGGAGATCTCCTCGGGTAGGCAGCCCCCGTTGGTGTCGCAGAGAACCAGGAATTCCGCCCCGCCGTCGGCCGCCGCCTTCAGGGTGGCCAGGGCGTATTCCGGGTCGTCCTTGTAGCCGTCGAAGAAATGTTCGGCGTCGTAGATCAGTTCCTTCCCCTTCGACTTCAGGTAGGAGACCGTGTCCCGGATCATCTCCAGGTTGGTATCGGGGGCGGCCCGGAGGACATCGGTCACGTGGAGAATCCAGCTCTTGCCGAAGACGGCGATTGCCGGGGTCCCGGCCTCGAGCAGGGAGATCACGTTGGGGTCTTTTTTCACGCTGACCCCGGCCCGCCGGGTGCTGCCGAAGGCGACCACCCGGGCCTGCCGAAGGGGGGATTTTTTGATCTCCCGGAAGAAGGCCATATCCTTGGGGTTCGACCCCGGCCAGCCGCCTTCGATATAATGGATGCCGACCCGGTCGAGGCGGTCGGCGATCCGCAGCTTATCGGGGAGCGAGAAGGCGACCCCTTCGGCCTGGCCCCCGTCCCGGAGGGTGGTGTCGTAGAGCAGGATCTTCTTTTTCATATTTCCGGATCAGTGGTGAGCGCTGAATTCAATTTTCCGTCGATCTTCAACCGGCCTCTTCTTCCCGGTCGAGGCCGAAGGCGGTGTGGAGGGCCCGGACCGCCCGCTCGCCGTCTTCGGCGCGGACCACGCAGGAGATCTTGATCTCCGAGGTGGAGATCATCATAATATTGATCTTCTCCCGGGCCAGGGTTTCGAACATCGTCGCCGCCACCCCGGGGTGGCTCTTCATCCCCACCCCGACGATGGACACCTTGGCGATCTTCTCCTCCACCGAGACCTCCCCGGCTTCAATCTCCCGGGCGATCTTCTCCAGGAGCGAACTGGTCTTGGCCAGTTCGGGGCGGGGTACCGTGAACGAAACATCAGTGAATCCCTGGGCGCTGACGTTCTGGATGATCATATCGACGTTGATATTGGCTTCGGCGATGCTCTTGAAGATCCTGGCGGCGATCCCCGGCTTGTCCGGGACCAGGGTGATGGTTAATTTCGCCTCCTCCTGGTTGAGGGAGACCCCCCGGATGACGACCTGTTCCATAGACATATCTTCTACCTCCTCGGTAACCAGTGTTCCCGGCCCGTCGTGGAAACTCGAGCGGACGTGGAGAACAACATCGAATTTTTTCGCGAATTCCACCGCCCGGTTCTGAATCACCTTCGTCCCCAGGCTGGCCAGTTCCAGCATCTCGTCGTAACAGATCCGCTCGATCTTGAACGCCCCGGGGACTATCCGGGGGTCGGCGGTGTAGACCCCGTCGACGTCGGTGTAGATCTCGCAGCTGGCGGCGTCGAGGACCGCGGCCAGGGCGACGGCGGTGGTGTCCGAGCCTCCCCGGCCCAGGGTGGTGACGTCTTTCTTCAGATTGATTCCCTGGAATCCGGCCACCACGACTATCCGGTCCTGTTCCAGTTCCTCGATCATCTTCCCGGGGTCGATCTTGAAGATCCGGGCCTTGGTATGGCTGTCGTCGGTCTGGATCCCCACCTGGTTCCCGGTCAGGGAGACCGCCTTCGCCCCCCCGGCTTCCAGGGTCATCGCCAGCAGGGCCGAGGAGATCTGTTCCCCGGTCGAGATCAGCTGGTCCATCTCCCTCTCCGGCGGGGCGGGGTTGAGCTGTTGGGCCAGGTCGATCAGTTCATCGGTGGTGTCGCCCATCGCCGAGACCACCACCACCAGGCCTTCCCCGGGTTTTTTCGTCTGGATGATCCGGTTGGCGACCTTCTGGATCCGGACGGCGTCGGCCACCGAACTGCCGCCGAATTTCTGGACTGTAATCTTCATAATTCAAACTTCCTCCGCGGTGAGTGTCCCGGCGCCGCCGGGAACGGCTTCCTCCCTGTTGTTTTGATCAGCCGGGGCGGAATCGTAACCCCGTCAGGTTCAATAATCAAGTGTCTTCCCCGGGCGGGGATGGATCGTCCTTTTCCGGCTTCTCCTCCGGGGACAGGAGCAGCTTGATGAACTTATGCCCGCTTTTCTGCCGGAACCGGCCCCGGGCCGCTTCCCGCTCGCTGAGAACTTCCATCCGGTCGGCCCGGATCCCCTCCCCCCAGATGACGAAGGGCACCGGGTCGGAGACGTGGGAGCGGACGGCGATCGGGGTGGCGTGGTCGGGGAGAACCGCGATCCTCGTATCGCCCCGCTCCTCTCCGGCCGTCAGAAGAGGGCCGATAATTTTCTCGTCGATATTCTCCAGGGCCTTGATTTTTTCGGTGATGTTTCCTCCGTGCCCCGCCTCGTCGGGCGCTTCCACGTGGAGGTAGACCAGGTCGTGATCCTCCAGGGCCGCCAGGGCCGCCCTTCCCTTCGCCCCGTAGTCGGTGTCGAAGTAACCGGTGGCCCCGGGGACCTCGATCACCGTCATCCCGATCAGCCGGGCCATCCCCTGGAGGAGATCGACCGCGGAGATCAAGGCCCCGCTGATCCCGAATTTCTCCCGGAAGGATTCCAGCGCCGGCGGTTTGCCCTCGCCCCAGGGCCAGATCATATTCGCCGGGTTCTCCCCGAGGTCGATCCGGATCTCGTTGATCTCCTCTTCGTCCAGGATAATCCGGGACTGGGTCATCAGGTCCTTCAGGAGGCGGCTGCCCCGTCCCCGGGGCAGATGGGGGGCGGTCGCCTCCCCGGAGATGTCGTGGGGCGGGGGGGTCTTCAGCCTCCCGCTCCCTTCCTCCAGGAGCTGTTCCTTGATCACCAGCAGGTGGCGGTAGCTCTTCCCGGGGTAGAACCGCAGCCCCAGTCCGCCCAGCCGCTCCTCGAGGGCGGCGATCAGCACCGCCCCCTCCTCGGAGGTTATATGGCCGGCGCTGTAATCCACCATAATGTTCTCCGAGACCGTGACCAGGTTGCAGCGGAAGGCGACGTCATCGTCTTCCATCACGATCCCCAGGCTGGCTGCTTCCAGCGGCCCCCTTCCGGTGTAACTGCGGGCGGGGTTGTAGCCGAGGATCGAGAGATTGGCCACGTCGCTGCCGGGGGGGAGTCCGGACGGGATGGTCTTCAGCTTACCCCCGGCCCCCTCCCGCGCCAGCCGGTCGAGATTGGGGGTCAGGGCGGATTCCAGTGGAGTCTTCCCCGCCAGTTCTTCCAGGGGATAATCGGCGGCCCCGTCGGTCAGCACGATCAGGTATTTCATCGGGGCGACCGGTTAATCCTCCACCCGGATCCGGACCGGGCGGTCCCGGACCACGTCCAGCCGGCTGATCCGGTCCATCGCCCGGCGGAGATCCTTCTCCGGGGCGATGTGGGTCATCAGGATGACCGGAACCAGGCCTCTCTTCCGTTTCTGCCGCTGGATGACCGAGTCGATACTGATCCCCCCTTCGGCGAGGATGCTGGCGATCCGGGCCAGGACCCCCGGCCGGTCGAGGGCCGGGATCCGGAGGTAATGGCGGCAGGCAACGTCCCCGGTTGGGGCCAGCCTGAGGTCTCCGTTGCCCGCCAGGAAGGGGGGTATGGATTCGTTCCCGGAGAGAATCTCCCGTCCGGCCTCGATCAGGTCGGCGACCACCGCGCTGGCGGTCGGTCCCAGCCCCGCCCCCTGCCCCTCGAAAATCTGGCGTTCGCTGAAATCCCCCTCCAGGTAAACGGCGTTATAGATCCCGTTGACCGAGGCGAGGAGATGGCGGCGGGAGACCAGGGTCGGGTGGACCCGGAGGTCGGCCCCGTCCCGGGTCTGCTTGGCGATCGCCAGAAGCTTGACCCGGTAACCCAATCTCTCGGTAAAGGCGATGTCTTCGGCGGTGATCTCCCGGATTCCCTCCCGGTAGATCCGGGAACAATCCACCCACCCGCCGAAGGCCAGCGAGGAGAGCAGGGCCAGCTTGTGGACGGAGTCCACCCCTTCCAGGTCAAGGGCGGGGTCCTTCTCGGCGTAGCCTTCCAGTTGGGCGCCCCGGACCGCGGCCGCCAGGGTGATCCCCTCTTCCGACATCCGGGAGAGGACGTAGTTGGTGGTTCCGTTGATGATCCCGAGGATGGACTTGATCCGGTTGGCGGCCAGGCCCTCCCGGATAATCTTGATGATCGGGATCCCCCCCCCGACGCTGGCCTCGAAGAAGATCCGCCGCCGGACCCGGGCAGCCTCGGCAAAGAGGTGCTTTCCCCGTTCGGCCAGCAGGGCCTTGTTGGCGGTCACCACCCGCTTCCCGCCGCGGAGCGCGGCGAGAACCAGTTCCCCGGCCGGATCGAGGCCGCCGATCAGTTCGACCACGATATCGATCTCCGGGTCGTTGACGATCCGGGACGCGTCCCGGGTAAGGATCCCGGGGGCGAGCTTGACCCCGCGGTCCTTCCTCAAATTGAGGTCGGCGACCCGGGCCAGGCGGAGCCGGGCTCCCAGGCGGCGGGAGATCAGGGCGGAGTTCTTCCGGAGGATCCGGGTCACCCCGGCGCCCACCGTACCCCAGCCGATAAGTCCGATCTTGATCTGTTTCATTGCGAATTTCCCGGCTTCGCCGGTAAATTGTTAAGCATCAGCGGGCGCCGCCCGCTGATGCGTTTGGGGGACAACCTCAGTGTGATAATCTTCAAATCGGGGCGCCCCCGGCCTGTGCCGGGGGGACCTTCCCGAATGCTTTCGGGACGCGCTAACTGCACTGTTACTATTACAATAATTAAAAATCGGGGCGCCCGGATTCGAACCGGGGACCT
>PWXJ01000055.1 GCA_003561965.1 PVC group bacterium | reverse complement strand
GCCAACGAGATCCTGATGCGCCACGGGATCCCGGTGGCCGGGAACTTCCTCCAGCAGGAGCTGGCGATCGTCACCGGGGCGGTGGAGATGATGGTGATCGACGTCCAGTGCTGTATGCCCAGCCTCCCCGAGGTCGCCGCCGCCTACCACACCGAGATCGTCTCCACCTCGGAGATCGCCCGGACGATCGGGGCGGTCGAGCTCAGCCTCGACCGGGAGGCCCCCCTGGAGTCGGCCAAGGCGATCATCCGGCGGGCGATCGACAACTTCGCCAACCGCGACCCCGCCCGGGTCGCCATCCCCGACGCGAAGGAGTCGGCGGTGGCCGGGTTCTCGGTCGAGGCGATCAAGTATATGCTGGGGGGGAGCTACCGGTCCTCCTTCCGGCCCCTCAACGACGCCATCATCCAGGGGAGGATCAAGGGGGTGGCGGGGATCGTCGGCTGCAACAACCCCAAGGCCACGATGGACGACTACACCAACCGGCTCACCGATCTGCTGATCGCCCAGGACGTCCTGGTCCTGAAGACCGGCTGCGCCGCCATCGCCTCGGGGAAGGCGGGGATGCTCAAGCCCGAGGCCGCGCTCCAGAAGGCCGGGCCGGGCCTCCGCGAGGTCTGCGAGGCGGTGGGAATCCCCCCCGTCCTCCATATGGGAAGCTGCGTCGACAACTCCCGGATCCTCGAGGCCGCCACCGAGGTGGTCCGGGAGGGCGGCCTGGGCGACGACCTCGGCGGTCTGCCGGCGGTCGGGGTGGCCCCGGAGTGGATGAGCGAGAAGGCGGTGGCGATCGGCACCTACTTCGTCGCCTCCGGGGTGGACGTCGTCCTCGGCCACCCCTTCTACGTCTCGGGGTCGGAGAAGGTCTGGAAGTACCTCCACGAGGAGATGGGCGGGATCTACGGGGCCTCCTTCCACCACTGCCCCGACCCCGAGGCGGCGGCCAGGACCTGCCTGGAGATCATCGACCGGGCCCGGAAGAAGCTGGGGATCGACCGGAAGGCCGAGCGGAAGCTCTTCGATATGAAGGACCGGAGGGAGCTGGATGTCTAAGCTGATCTGCTCCAGCGCGATCACCGGCGCCGCGGCCTGGGTGGCTAAAGCCTCGGAGAAGCTCGAGGCGGCGATCTCGGAGAAGGGCCCCGACCACCCGGCCGCCTTCCCCGCCACCAACTACCACCTCCCGGTGATCTACTCCTTCACCGGCCAGGCGGTCCGGACCCTGGGCGACCTCCGGGAGGCCCTGAAGAAGGCCGGGGAACTCCTCCCCTCCCCGCCCGGCGACGACGCCTGGCTCCCCTACCTCGGGCCCGCCCTCGACGCCGGGGTGGCCGCCCTCTTCGCCTGCGAGATCATCGAGGCCTGCCGGTACGCCGTCGGCCCCAACCCGGTCGGGGGGATCTGGCTGGGGGCGGCCTCCGACGTGATTATGCGGGAGCGGGGGATCGAGTTCGTCGACGGGTCGGCCCCCGGGTTCGCCGCCGTCACCGGGGCGGCCCCCGACGGCCCCACCGCGGTCCGGATCGCCCGGGAACTCCAGGAGAAGAACCTCTACGTCTTTATGGCCGGAGGATCCGGCGGGGTCCGGTTCGCCGAGCAGCTGGCGGCCGAGGGAGTGCAGCTGGGCTGGGAGACCCGCCTGGTCCCCTTCGGCCCCGACGTCTCCGGGCTGATCTACGCCCTCGGCTTCGCCAACCGGGCCGCCCTCTCCTTCGGCGGGGTCAAGCCGGGCGACTACGCCGCCAACCTCCGCTACAACAAGAACCGGATCTTCGCCTTCGTCCTCGCCCTGGGCGAGGTCACCCCCGACAAGTACGCCGTGGCCGCCGGGGCGATCAACTACGGCTTCCCGGTGATCGCCGACACCGACATCCCCGAGATCCTCCCCACCGGGGTCTGCACCTACGAGCACGTGGTCGCCAACGTCCCCCACGAATCGATGGTCGAGCGGGCCCTCGAGGTCCGGGGCTGCAAGGTCCTGGTCACCAAGGTCCCGGTCCCGGTCCCCTACGGCCCGGCCTTCGAGGGCGAGCGGATCCGCAAGGGGGACACCCACGCCGAGTTCGGGGGGCAGAAGACCCCGGCCTTCGAGTTCGTCACGATGGTCGAGCCCGACCGGATCACCGACGGCGAGATCGAGATCATCGGCCCCGACATCGACACCGTGGAACCCGGGACCCGGCTCCCCCTGGGGATCTGGGTGGAGGCGGCGGGGCGGAAGATGCAGGCCGACTTCGAGCCGATCCTCGAGCGCCAGGTCCACCATATGCTCAACGGGGCCGAGGGGATCTGGCATATGGGCCAGCGGGACATCATCTGGACCCGGGTCTCGAAGGCGGGGTTCGAGCGGGGCTTGAGGCTGAAGCACTACGGCGAGATCATCCACGCCCGCTTCCTGGCCGACTACCCGGCGATCGTCGACAAGGTCAAGGTCACCCTGATCACCGACCGGGAGGAGGTCGAGCGGCGGATGGCGGTCGCCCGGAAGGTTTACGACGAGCGGAACCGCCGGCTGGAGTCGATGACCGACGAGTCGGTGGAGGAGTTCTACTCCTGCCTCCTCTGCCAGTCCTTCGCCCCCGACCACGTCTGCATCATCACCCCGGAGCGGCTCGGCCTCTGCGGGGCCTACAACTGGCTCGACGGCAAGGCGGCCCACGAGATCGACGAGACCGGTCCCAACCAGCCGGTGAAGAAGGGCGAGTGCCTCGACCCGGACCGCGGGATCTGGCGGGGGGTGAACGACTACGTCTATCCCCACTCCCACAAGTCGGTCCGGCAGTTCTCCGCCTACTCGATAATGGACACCCCGATGACCTCCTGCGGCTGCTTCGAGGTGATCTGCGCGGTGGTCCCCGAGTGCAACGGGGTGATGGCGGTCAACCGGGAGTTCCTCGGCGACACCCCGGTCGGGATGTCCTTCTCCACCCTGGCCGGGAGCGTCGGCGGGGGCCAGCAGACCCCGGGGTTTATGGGCTGCGGCAAGGTCTTCCTCACCTCCCGGAAGTTCCTCGCCTACGAGGGCGGCTTCCGGCGGCTGGTCTGGATGCCCCGCGAACTCAAGGAGATGCTCAAGGCCGACCTCGAGCAGCGGTTCAAGGAACAGGAGGTCCCCGGCCTGCTGGAGAAGATCGCCGACGAGACCAGGGCCACCGCCGCCGCCGAGGTCCGGAAGTTCCTGGAAGAGGCGAAACACCCCGCCCTGGAGATGGAGGACATCTTCAACTTCGCGGCCGGGGAAGACACGACGGCCGCCCCCACGGAGACGAAGACCGGGGAAGAAAAAGCCCCGGAAACACCGCCCGGACCGGACGACCTCCGGGAGCGGCTGGCGACGGAGCTGAACTCCGCCCTCGACCCCGATGCGGCGGCCCGGATCCTCGGTCTCCTCGACGCCGCCCTCACCGGGGCCGGAACCCCTGAGCGGGATACCCTCGAACCGACTCCGGAGCCGGAGGCCAAAGGCAGCGCCGCCGAAACCGTCGGCCGGCTCTCGATCGTCCCGGTCCGCCGGGAGGCCTCCCCCGACTCCGTCTGGACGGTTAAGCTCGGGGCGACCCGGGAAGAGGGCGGCACCCGCGGGCGGACCTGCACCATCGGTGGCGAGACCTGTATGCCCTTCCACCTCTGGGAGGGGGAGATGCCCCACCGCCCCCTGGTGGCGATCGAGGTCTTCGACGCCGTCAGCGAGAAGTACCCCCCGCCGCTTAGGGAGATCTACGGCGGGCTGATCGAGGACCCGGCGGCGATGGCCAGGGCGGCCGTGGAGCGCTACGGGGCCGACCTGGTCAGCGTCCGCCTCGACTCCACCCACCCCGAGCGGGGCGACCGCTCCCCCGAGGAGGCGCTCCGGACGGTGAAGTCGGTCCTGGCGGCGGTGGACGTCCCCCTGATCGTCACCGGCCATAACAGCTTCGAGAAGATCAACGAGGTGATGAAGGCGGTGGCCCGGGGCTGCGCCGGGGAGAACCTCCTCCTCAACTGGGTCGAGCAGGACAACTACAAGACCATCGCCGGGGCGGCCGTCGCCTACGGCCACTCCCTGGTCGCCCAGTCCCCGATCGACGTCAACATCGCCAAGCAGCTCAACATCCTCCTGACCAATATGGACATCCCCCCGGAGCGGATCGTGATGGACCCGATGACCGGGGCGGCCGGCTACGGGATCGAGTACACCTACTCGGTGATGGAGCGGATCCGCCTGACCGCCCTCGACGGCGACCGGATG
>PWXJ01000096.1 GCA_003561965.1 PVC group bacterium | reverse complement strand
TCGCTTCGCGTAAGCTTCGCGATTTTTCCAGACTTCAGCTATGATTTCATCTTTGTAGACCATCGGTATCCTCCGAGAGAAGTTCCTGCGGTGTGCAAATCTCGGGACAACTGTATCCGGCAATGGCACAGATGGATCTCATAAGAGGCTTGGTCGCCGCATTATTTATGTGTCGGCAATTCCAGGTAAGGAACAGATCAACATTGTGCGCAGACGCAATGGCGACGTGCAAGGAATCGACCGCGGCTTCGGGTGGAAATCCACCGTCCGCCACCAACTTTTCCGCCAATATCTCCATTTCGGAGTCGACGAGAAGTCCCTTAATATCGCGCAGTAACTCCAATCGTCGTTGAGCCGCTTCCGGATGTCCTTCCATTGCTTCACTGATAACGAGTTCAGAAGTGAACAACTCATAATGTCGCGTCTCATTTTCAATGAGACTGGCGTTTCACCCTAAATAAGACTCACCCCTCACTGACTCACGCCGCACGCACTCGGTAGATTTGGAGAGAAACAAAAGCTCATACTCACGCGCGAAAAATCCGCGTTGGGGTATGAGTTTTTTGTTTTGGGGGAATAATTTGAAATGATACTTTGTTGGGAAGGCCGCCGGGAAGTGGGGTGGGGCCGCGGGTGATGGACACCCGCGGCCCCCGGAACCGGAGGCCTGTCTGGAGGACTGGATATTCCTGTTCCGTTCCCAAAATCATATTCTACGCTTCTTCAGTTCGCCGTCAAGGGCGAATCGCTGGGGGATAATTTTATCTGTCCGAAGTGCCGGACCAAGGGTCTTCTGGATTTTACCGGCAGTTGGGTCAAGCGAGGCATTATCTGGATCGATGCTTCCTATTTTATTCTTGTTTTCGAGATCATCGATATACCTTTAGCGCGCTGCCAGAATTGCAAGGGACGTTTTCGTGTCCTGCCGAGAGAGATCCTGCCTTTCAAGAAATTTTCACTGCCCCTGATCGAGAAGTATATCCGGATATACCTTGTTCTGGATTGGGATGGTCCGAGTTTACAGAAAGCGGTGGAGGGGCCCGGGGTTATATTCTTGCGTCCTCACTGGACCACCCTGCATTGCTGGACTACTTCTCTGGGGGAGAAGGGACTGGATCGTCGGCGCCTGACGTCCCCGGCCTCCCGCGGAAAAACCCCCCGAGGTTCCTTTTTCATCCCCTGTTTGCCAGCCTCGGCGCTGATCGCCGAGAGCGCGAAGAGGCTCCGGCGGGGGATCAAGCGGCTGTGGACCCGTCCCGTCGAGATCCCCGCCTGGAAGTACAGAAGCCCCCGGCGCCGCGAGCAGCTGCAAGCCTGCGCCCGTCTGCTTTCCACCGCCGCCCATCTCTTTCCGGATGACCCCTATCCGCTGACCGCCTGGGAAGGCTGGATCATCGAATATCTCAATGTGGCGGGGTGGTGGTTCCCCAGTAGTTATGCCTGCACGACATTTATATATGACTTGGGCCTGCCGGAAGAAATAAGATGCCTCCGAATTTTAAAAAAGAGGAAAAAGGAGGCAAACAATGGTCCAAGAGCCCCTCCGGACGGCGTGTTTTCGGTTTGAACAGATCAGTCCCTTCCTGGATCGGCGGCTTACCGCATCAGAGAGGAACAGGATGCTTACGGCGGCGGCGCGGGTCGAGGTAATCTGGCCCTCGGGCCGGGTGGCGCCGGTGAACAGGAGCACGCTATACCGCTGGCTGAAGGCTTATCAGAAAGACCCGAGGATCGAGGCGCTGATGGGTAGGCCCCGGATAGTGGAGAAAAAGTCTCCGGCCATCCCCGACATCTGGGTACAGTACGCCCTGGCCCTGCTGGAGGAGGAACCCGAACGGAAGCTCTCTATGGTGGGGTTGCACATCCAGAACCGCTTCCACCTCGAGAAACCCCCGTCCCGTTCCGCGCTCTACCGGGCGCTCAGGAAAGAACCGCGCCACCGGAAACTGCGGCAGCGGGCCCGGGGGGAGAAAAAGCTTCGCCGCCGGTTCCAGGCCCTCCACCCCCACGAGATCTGGCATGCCGACGCCAAGGCCGTCTTTACGGTAAAGTTCATTGACGGCCGGAAGCTCAAGGTCCAGATCCTCTCCATCCTCGATGACGCTTCCCGTTTTGTCCTGCGGGCCATCGTCGTTCCCTCGGAATCAACCCGGATGGTGGTGACCGTCTTCCGGCAGGCGGCCGAACGCTGGGGCCTGCCGGCGAAGTTTTACGCCGACCGGGGGTCGGCTTACGACTCGGATCTCTTCCGTCAAGGCCTGGCCATCCTGGGGGTACACCGGATCAATACCAAAAGCCGCAACCCCTCGGCCCACGGGAAGATCGAGGCTTACCACCGTATGCTGAAGATGTGGTTCCTGGTCGAGCTGCGCCACCAGCCGATCCGGGACCTGGACCATCTCCAGGAACTCCTTGATGCCTTTATCGACCGGATTTACCACCAACATCGTCACCGGGAACTGAGGATGTCCCCGGAACAAGCCTTCGGGGATAATATCTCTTCCCGCCTGGTCTCCATTGGGAGGCTCCGGGAGGCTTTCCTGGTGAAGAAGTCGCTCACCCCGCACAGGAAAGACGGGACCATCCGGGTGAAAGACCGACTCTTCCTGGTCCCGGCGCGGTTGCTGACAGGCGCGAAGACGAGGAAGGTCGCGATCCTGATCGACCCCGAGCACCCCGACATCCCCTATGTCCGGCTGCCCCAGGGCGGGGTGGAGGAACTCCAGCCGGCGATCAAACCCGCCGGCGGATCCCGCCGGGATGCTCCCCGGCCCCGGGGCGATGAGCCGATTGGTTCGCTTACTCCCTTGCTGGAGAAGTACCGGGGAAGAACTCTCCCCCAGGCCAAGCCCGGCTTCGGCCTCCCCGAGATCTATGCCGCCTTCTCCCTCGCCCTCGGAAGGCCCGTCCCCTTCACCGAGGCGGAGGCCGAGCTGATCCTCGGCTGGCTGAAGCGTTCCGGGCCCTTCGAGCCCACCGCCTTCCAGGGCACCCTCGACTCTGTGCTCAAGCGGCTGGGGACGGGCCGGCCCCTGGCCCGGATCGTCGCCGAGCTGGAGAAAATCACCAGGCAACCCAAACCCGAAAAGGAGACGTTATGAAGAGACAATCTCCCGGATCGGCTTCCCCAGACCCCTTTATGTACGGGGATTTCCAGGAAGCCTTCGATAGCCTGAACGCGGCCCTGCACCAAGGCAAAGCCTACAGCCTGCTGCTGGGGGAATCGGGGACCGGCAAGACCACCCTGCTGCGGACCCTGCACTCCAGGCTCGACCGCCGCCGCTTCCACGTCCTCTACCTCTGCCACGGCCAGCCCTCGCCCTCCGGGCTGGGAAGGGTCCTGGCCGAGGCGCTCCATCTCCCCATCCGCCGGACCCGGGCGGAGACCAGCCGGCTGCTGGTCCAGACCCTGCGCAACCTCCCCACCCGGCTGCTCTTCTGGATCGACGAGGCCCAGTTGAACCGGGACGATACCCTCCACGAGTTGCGGCTCCTCTCCGAGGCCGACCTCGAGGGGCCGCCGCTCTTCTCGGTGGTCTTGAGCGCTCTGCCCGATCTCAAGGACCGCCTCCTCGCCCCTCACCTCTTCCCCCTCTGGCGGAGGATCGGCACCCGGGTCAGCCTGACCGGGGTGCAGAGAGAGGAGTTGAATCCCTTCCTCTCGCATATCTTCTCCCCCCCGGAGGTCGAGAGGTTCTCCGAAGACGCCCTGGCCATCCTCTTCGAGCAGGGGCGGGGCATCCCCGCCCTGATCGGGACCCTGGCCGGGCAGTGCCTGAAAACTTCGCCCAAGGAAAAACTGACCGTCGAGACGGTGTCCGCTATCCTCGAACACCTGGCGGCGGCGTAAGGAGGAAAAAACTATGACCTACGAGTTCTCCACGATGCGGGAGCTGGCCGCCCGGGCTTTTGCCCGCTACCTTCCCGTTCTCCCGGCCGGGTTCCGGCTCTCCCCGGATAACATTGTCCCATCACTCAAGGTCCAGGTTATCCAGCACCGCCCGGCTCGTACCCTCTATAAAAACCGCTCCCCGGTCTGCCGGAGCCTGGACGGTATCCGGGCCTTGAAGAAGGAACAGGAATGCGCCGGCTGTCTCTTCCGCAAGGTCTGCACCCCCCAGATCTGTCTGGAGATACTTCATCAGGGGGTACCCTGGCGGTTGATCCTGGCCTATACCTCGGCCAGAAACTTCCTGCTCTTCAGCAGCCGGATGAAAGCCAGGGGGGTCCCC
>PWXJ01000270.1 GCA_003561965.1 PVC group bacterium | reverse complement strand
CACGGTGATGCTGGAGTCGGGCCACTCGATGGTCAGCTGGACCGCCACCCCGGGGATCCCCGGCTCGCCGGCCTGCTGGATGCCGTCGCGGTTGAGGTCGTCCCAGACAAAGTCGCCGAGCGCGGCGGGGAGGATGTAGTAGCCGAAGTCGGCGGTGGAGCTCTTGCCGCCGCTGACGGAGACGGTGTAGGGGTCGGCCTGGCTTTGGCCGGCAACGCCGGCCGCTCCCCGCGAGTGCCAGTAACCGTTGAGGATATTGAGATCGTCGGTGACGTACACCGAGTAGGTCCCGGCCGGGAGTCCGGAGAACGAGTACTGCCCGTCCCCGTCGGTGGAGGCGGCCGCGACGATGTTGCCGGCGGCGTCACGGAGGACCACGGTCACCCCGGCGAAGCGCCCGGTCTCAGAGCCGTCACGGATCCCGTCAGCGTTGAGGTCCTCCCAGATGACGCCGGAGATGGTGTTCGGTGACGTTGCGGTATAGCCGAAGTCCTGGAGCAGGTTGACGGACCCGCCGATCACGATCACGGTCGATTCGCTGTCGGCGCCGCCGTCCGGGTCGGCGGTATTGGCCAGCCCCGCGCCGCCGCCCGGCAGGGTGGAGGTATCCACCTTCACCACGTAAGTTTCGTCGTCCAGGCCGCCGAACCAGTAGTTCCCGTTGGCGTCGGTCACGGCCGTAGCCAGGAGGGTCTTGCCCAGGCTGTCGTAGAGTTCGACCGTTATCCCCTGGATCCCCTCCCCCGGCCCGGGGAGGCCGTCGCCGTCCCGGTCGAGGAAGATCGTGTCCCCGATCAGCCCCTTGCCCTCCTCGTGTCCGGCCGGTGTATAGCCGAAGTCGATATCTTCGTAATCCGATATTCCGTTGACCGTGATCTCGTGGAGGCTGTCCACGATACCGTCGGGGTCCTCGGTCCCCAGGAGGCCGCCGAGGATGTTCGAGGTGTCGTTAATCCAGACCGTGTATGTCCCGGCCGGCAGGCCGGTGAACTCGTAAACCCCGTCGGCCCCGGTCATAGTTGAGGCGATCACGTTGCCGCCGTCGTCGAGGAGGGCGACGGTCACCCCGGGCAGGCCGTAATCCGCTCCGCCGAAGCTCGAGTCGGCGTCGGCGTCGAAGTAAACCGTACCGCTGACCGCGCTCGACGTGGCGGGCTGGTAACCGAAGTCGGCGTTGACGAAGACGTCGCCGGGTCCGAGGACGAGCGGGGCGGTGGTTCGGTTGTCGAGGGTCCCGTCCGGGTCGCCGGTCTGGGTGTAGCCGGCGGGGGTGGTTCCGCCGTTGACCACCACCTCGTAGATCCCGGCCGGGAGGTCGGTAAATATGTAACCGCCGACGGGGCCGGTCACGGTCGCGGCGTAGAGGGCGTCGATCACCCCGTCGCCGAGAGAGTCATAATAGAGTTCGACGGTGACCCCGGCCAACCCCGGCTCGCCCGGGTCCTGCGTCCCGTCGCCGTTGCTGTCGATCCAGACCCGGTCGCCGATCGCCCCGAGACCGGTGTTCCCGATCACGTCACCGGTGGCCGACCAGTTGTAGCCGAAGTCCACGTCGAACGTGCCGACGGCCGAGGTAACCTCGGCCGAGGTCAGGTGGGGGGTCCCGATCCCGTCGGGGTCGAAGGTGGGGTTGGCGGCGAGGGCGGCCGCCATCGAATCGGGGTCGACCTCGACCAGGTAATCCCCGAGGAAGAGGCCGGGGAAGATGTACCTCCCCTCGGTATCGGTGACGGTCTCGGCCAGGAAGACCTCGCCGGTGCCGTCGTAGATCCGGACCGTCACGTTGGCAATCCCCGCCTCGCCGGCGTCCCGGACCCCGTCGCTGTTCTCGTCCAGCCAGACCCGGCCGGCCAGGGGGGCGAGCAGGGCCTCGCCGTCGATCAGGAAGTCCCGCTCGATAACGTCCACCCCTTCCAGTTCCACCTCGATCAGGTCGGGTCCGTTGGCCGGCCCGTCGGCATCGGTGATGGCGTTGGCCCCTTCCGGGACGGCTATCGTCACCAGGTAATCGCCGTTGGGGAGATTGAGGAAGAGGTAGGAGCCGTCGGTCCCGGTCACGGCCGAGGCGATCAGCTCGTTCTCGTCGGGGACGCCGTCGCCGTCGATGTCGCGGTAGAGCGAGACCGTGACCCCGGCCTGGGGGGTGTCGGCCGGGGAGAAGTCGCCGGACCGGTCAGTGTCGGCGTAGACCGTACCGCTGATCGCGGCCCGGGGGGCGCCGGTGTCGAGGAGGAAGTCCCGCTCGTAGACGCTGGCCCCGGCCAGGGTCACCTCGATCAGGTCGGGGCCGTTGGCCGGGCCGTCGGCGTCGGTGATGGCGTTCGAACCTTCCGGCTCGATCATACTCACCTTATAGGAGCCGTCGGGGACCCGGAGGAAGGCATAATCGCCCTCGGCGTCGGTTACGGTGACGGCCAGGAGGTTGTCTTCTTCGTCGTAGAGTTCGACCACCACCCCGGCCAGGGGGGTGTCGCCCGGGGAGAACTCCTCGTTGAGGTCGGTGTCGAGGTAGACCGTGCCCCGGATGGCGTTGAGGATCCAGAGGTAGTCCTCCACCTCCCCGTTGTCGGCCTCGCCCCGGGAGGAGAGTTCGGGGAAGAGCGGTTGGCGGGGGAAGAGCCGGAAGCGGCTGTAGAGCCAGGTGGTATCGGCGGCGAAGGTCTCCTCCGGGATGTCAAAGCTCAGGGTGTAGACCCCGTCGCTCCCCGGGCCGCCGGTACTGGAGACGGCCTGGCTGATGATCATATCCCCGGGCCCGGTCAGGGTCCCGTCGTTGGCGAAATCGATGAAGGCCACCAGCCAGCCCGAACCCGCCCCGACCTCGACCTCGACCGTGCCGCCCCCGGGGCCCTCCCGCCAGAACCCGACCAGGGTGACGCCGTCCTCGTCGGGGAGGTTGTCGAGGTCGTCTCCGTCGGCGTAGAGCGAGGGAAGCCCGTTGATCTCGGTGTCGATCAGCTCTCCCAGGTAGAGGTCGGGGATGGTTTTAACCGCGTGGCGGGCGCCGCCGGGGAGCAGTGTCCCGTAGGTCTCCGGGAGGTCGCCGAAGTCGTAATCGGCCATCGAGATGAAGGCGAAGTCGAGGTTGGTGGTCACGCCGAGCGGCGGGATCGGGACCACCTGGTAGACCCCGGTGGTGTCGCCCCGGGAGTCGACCGTCTCCTCGATGATCACCGCCGGGGTGTGGATCACCTCGGTGGTCAGGGAGAGCCGGTCGGTCGGCGGGGTCATCGAGACGATGTAGTAGTCGCCGGGTTCCCCGGCCGGGAGGCCGGTGAAGCTGTAGTCGCCGGACTGGTTGGTGAAGGTGCTGGCCACCATCGCCAGTTCGCCGGGGTCGATCTCGAGGTCCTCGTCGAGGTCGCGCCAGAGGTAGATGTAGACCTTGACCCCCTCGAAGGCGATCTCGCCCTCGCCGACCCCGGAGGGGTTGAGTCCGTTGAGGACGCCGTCGATGTCCTCCGGGTTGTCCATCCCGATGGTGCCGCTGAGCGAGTTGTCGCCGGCGTAGCGGTAGCCGAAGTTGATCTCCAGGTCGCCGGCCGTCCAGGGTTCGCCGCCGATGGTGGTCACCGTCCCGCCGGAGAGGACCACGTCCGAAGCCTGATCGTCGAGGTCGCCGTCGGGGTCGTAGGTCTGGGTCAACCCGGCGGGGAAGTCGAGGTCGGTCCGGACCCGGACCTCGTAGGTCCCGTCGGCCAGCCCGTAGAAGATGTAACTGCCGTTCTCGTCGGTCACCGAGGTGGCGACCAGGATCCCCCCGCTCCAGAGTTCGACCGTGACGAAGGAGAGCCGGACCTCGTCGTCGTCGATCAGGCCGTCGTCGTCGAAGTCGATCCAGACCGTGCCGCCCAGTCGCCCGCCCGGCGGGATGTAGCCGAAGTCGGCGCCGAGGAAGTTCTGGCCGAAGCCCAGGGTGACCGCGGTCTGCCCGTCGCAGCCGACCGCCTCCGGGTCGGAGCAGGGCACCCCGTCGGCGTCGGGGTCGGCGGAGAGGACCGACCCCGGGGGGAGGGAGTCCTCGTCCACCACCACCAGGTAGTCGCCCGGCTCCAGACCGGTGAAGAGGTAATTCCCTTCGGGGTTGGTGGTCTGCGTGGCGAAGAGGGTCAGGACTCCGTCCACGTCGGTGTAGAGCTCGACCAGGACCCCCGGGATCCCCTCCTCGTTGAGGTCCTGGGTGCCGTTTTCGTTGGCGTCCCAGAAGATGGTGTCCCCGATCGAGCCCCGGGGGGCGAAGCCGAAGTCGGCGTCGAGGAAGGTGT